>NZ_VDHF01000053.1:0-17732 GCF_006228025.1 Testudinibacter crocodili | reverse complement strand
ACTTTTGTCAGCAGTCTAAAGTGCGGTTGTGCAACCGCACTTGAATCTATTCCAAGATTTGCAGTGAATCACCAATTCGGATAATCCCGCAATTTAGTGGCACGAGATTGGTGCCGAATATCGGTTGTCCCTGCTTATCAGCGAACTGTTTTTTGAGGGTACGAAACGGTTCCATGTTACGTTGTAACTCTGCTGTTTGCGGATTGCGTGTGGTCAGTATACAGCGAATGCAAGGCTTGGCATTGATAAATTCCACTTCGCCAATGCGAATTTTCTGCCACTGGTTTTCACTGAATGCCGCTGCGTTGTCGATCACCAGATTGGCACGGAATTGTGCCATGCTGATCTCGACGGGGCAGTGTTGTTGCACGCTGGCGAGCGATTGTAAATTGGTCAATAATAACGGATAACCGTCGGCAAAAGACAGCGCTTGTTCGGGATAGCGTTTGATGCGGCGTTGCGGCTCAAAACCAAGCCAACGTAGTTGAACCGCTCTTTGCAATTTTTCGCTGAACCAGTTATTGATGTTGTCGTTGGCAAGCAATGAATTAAAATGGTTGCCCCAGACTTGGCATTCAGATTGCCGGATAAAATCATGATAAAGTGCGGTGACGCTGCTGCCGTCTTGATGGTGAATGTGCAATCCTTGTGCGCTCGGCACGGCGCTAAAGGCAAACAGTTCGCCGTCTTTGCGAGCGCTGATAAAACTGCCATCCGGTTCGGTCAACATAAAAGTGCGGTCAAATTCTAAACCGTAGGGCTGTACCAACGCTTTGGAAACCGTGATGGGCTGGGTGGATTTGATCGGATACAGATTGATTTGGGTAATACGACTCATATTCTTTGCCTTTTCTTGCCTTAAATCTGATATTTGGTTTTATCACCGATATCAAAATGCAGCGGCATCCGCCATTTTTGAATGCTTAAAATCAGTAATAACAGCGTGGCGATTCCCGAAAGAATTTGCGCCGCCAGCGTTGCTTGCATGACTAAACTCAACCACAGCAAGGCTAAAAATAGCGGTTGTAAATTTAAGCCGAACACCCGAAAACAAAAGTATTCTTTGAAACACAAACCACCAAGGGTAAAAAATGCCGCACCTAGCCCCAGCCACTGCCAGTCCAGCACAAAACAGACCGCTGCCGCCCAAGTGGCAAATTGTAGTAATAGACGAAAATGTTTCAGGTAGATATGCAATGAAGCGGCACAAAGCACTGCCGCCAGCAAAACGCCCTTAGTCGCCCAATCAAAATGATAGGGCAGTAATGCCACTGACGGCACCGCCAGCACAAAGCCACATCGATACAGGATCACCGTTAAGTAATCCCAAAAATCCATTGGCGATTGAATATGTGGATCAGCCATCATGACCTCGCTTGGTTGATAGGAAATAAAAAACAAAACCCCGCCGCAGCGGGGATTGAGTGCTTAGAATGACGCGTTGCGCGGGTAACGTGGGAACGGAATCACATCACGAATATTTTGTACCCCGGTCACATAAACAATCAAGCGTTCAAAACCGAGACCGAAGCCGGCATGCGGCACGGTGCCGTAACGGCGCAAATCACGATACCAGCTGTAATCCTCTTGGTTCAAGCCCATTTCAGCTAAACGTCGGTCCAACACCTCCAACCGCTCTTCCCGTTGTGAGCCGCCGATGATTTCGCCGATGCCCGGTGCCAAGACATCCATTGCCGCCACAGTTTTGCCGTCGTCATTAAGGCGCATATAGAATGCTTTGATGTCTTTCGGATAGTTTTTCACCACCACCGGCGAGTTGAAATACTCCTCAGCCAGATAGCGTTCATGTTCCGAAGACAAATCAATGCCCCATTCCACCGGGAATTCAAACTGTTTACCGGATTTCAGTAACACTTCAATCGCATCAGTATAGTCGATTTGGGCAAAGTCAGAAGCGATGAATTTTTGCAGGCGATTGATCACATTTTTATCGACCCGCTCTTCAAAGAATTTGAGATCGTCGGCACGCTCTTCCAAAACGGCTTTAAACACATATTTCAGCATCGCTTCAGCCAGTGCGGCATTGTCTGCCAGATCAGCAAAGGCAACTTCCGGTTCAACCATCCAGAATTCCGCCAAATGACGGGTGGTGTTGGAGTTTTCTGCACGGAAAGTCGGACCAAAGGTGTAAATTTTACTTAGCGCACAGGCGTAAGTTTCACCATTTAACTGCCCAGAAACCGTTAAAAATGCTTCTTTACCAAAGAAATCTTGTTTGAAATCGACCAAGCCGTTATCACCACGTGGCAAGTTTTCCAAATCTAACGTTGAGACGCGAAACATTTCGCCAGCGCCTTCGGTGTCGGATGCTGTGATGACCGGTGTCGCCACCCAATAAAAACCTTGCTCATGGAAAAAGCGGTGAATCGCTTGTGCTAAACAGTGGCGTACTCGCGCCACTGCACCGATTAAATTGGTGCGTGGGCGCAAGTGTGCCACTTCACGCAAGTATTCAACGCTGTGGCGCTTCGCTGCCATCGGATAAGTTTCAGGATCGTCAACCCAGCCACAAACCGTGACATCGTCGGCTTGCAGTTCAACCGCTTGTCCTTGCCCTTGTGAAGCGGTGACTTTTCCGCGAACAATCACTGAACAGCCGGCGGTAAGATTCAACACCTCGTCCTGATAGTTCTCTAGTTGGTTGCTGACCACGGCTTGAATCGGGTCGAAACAAGAACCGTCATAGACCGCCAAGAATGAAAACCCTGCTTTGGAATCACGGCGGGTTCTGACCCAGCCACGCACTGTAATCTGCTCGCCAACGGCGATTTTACCTTGCAAAACATCACTGATTGATGAAATTTTAGCCATTTTTTCCTCAAATTATTCAGATATAAAAGTATCGCTTTAGTTTACTGATTCTTATCTAAAATACAACGATTTGAACTGAAATAAGCCATCGGATGAGTAAATATTTGTTTGTGATTAAATTATTGTAGAATCGTGAGCTGATTAGCAGAATTGAGATTATCTTATTGTAAATCAATAAATAAATGCGTATAAAGGACAATTGATTAAAAACGTTATTGACCTTTACCATAAAACATAAAAGAAAAATTATGCCCAAGATAAAACAAGATGGCGCCAACCGCGTAAATTTGCAGCATTTAGGTTCAGTCTATCGCTTGATTGAACAGTTTGAGTTGATCTCAAGAATTGATTTATCAAAAATCTCCGGTTTTGCACCAGCGAGTATTACTAATTTAACCAGAGAATTGATTCACTCCCACTTTGTGATCGAAAGAGCGGTACAAAATACAATCGTACGCGGACGCCCGGCAGTGGGGATCTGCCTGTCGCCATTTTATTGGCAGTATTTGGCGGTGACTTTAAGCGAAAAAAGCTTGGATATCAGCCTATGTGAACTCAACGGTAAACAGTTGCGTCAGCAACTTTATAGTCTGGATAAAACGCTGCCATTAGAAAGCTTTATCAGTCGCGGAATAAGCTATTTTTTACAGCAAAACAGCGATATCACTCAGCATATTTTAGCTTGCTCCTTATGTATTTTAGGGCGGATCGATAAATTTGAAAAACGGGTTTATCTGGGGACGGAAGAGCTGAATCCTGACTTGCAGGAAGTGCTGCAAAGTGAGTTTAAATTCCCGATTATTGTCGCTGAACACTTTGCGATGTGGACTTTTGCCGAGAGCCATTTGGGCAACGCCATCAATAGTAACAACGTTATTTTCTTGCAGTTTGACGACGCAATCAATATCAGTGTGTTAAGTGAAGGCAAGATGATCAAAAATGAAAAACAGAAACGCATGAATATTGATAATGTCACGTTGCCGAAACTCAGCGAGTTGAGTGATAAAATTGCCCAAGATGTGCCGGAAATGGAACGCCACTATCTGTATAATCAGGTTAGTAATAAAGCGATTTATCAATTGGTCGATCTGTTATTGCCGAATCAACTACCGAATGACGAGAGTAAAATTCAATTCTTGTGCGAACAGGCTCAGCAAAACCAGCCGGACGCCATCACCATCATCCATCACTTGGCGGATAATGTCTCTTATCTGTTGATGTATTTGACCAATATTTTTGCTTCTGAAAAAATCATGATCAACACGCGTTTGCTGTCGGTGAAAGAGATTTTTCTGCAACGTTTGGCGGACAAATTGCAAGACGCCTTGTTGTCAGATGAACAACAAGTGGAAATTATCACCTCTAAATTCAGCTGGAATGACCCAACAATAGCTTCCTCTGCTATCAAGCAACAGCTCTATAGTGGCGAATTATTTAGTGAACATATCCGCTGAGGATAACGTTAATTGATAAAAACTTGTGTTAGCTCAATAAATTGATTTCTGTTTTTGCTTACAATCCCTCTTGTGCAGTTTATATGTAGAGGGAAGATTATGAGTTGTTTTTTTGTTACCGGCACAGATACCGGTGTGGGCAAAACCGTTGCCAGCCGAGCGATTATTCAGGCATTGCGCAAACAAGGTTGTCAAATTGTCGGTTATAAGCCGATAGCCTGTGGCGACGGTGGATATCATCCCTATTTGGAAGCGACACCAGAACCACAAAATCAGCAGAATATTGACGTGTTGACCCTGTTGGAGAGCAGTGGCGAGTCGCTGCAATACCAGGATATTAACAGTTATACCATGCCGCTAGAGCAAGAGCCGGGGCTGAATGATTTTCTGGAGCAGCCGCAATTGATTAAGATTGATAAATTAAATCATGACTTAAAGCGCCTATCTTCACGTTATCAATCTGTGTTGGTGGAGGGAACGTTCGGTTGGTTGACGCCAATTAACCGAGAGCTGGATTTTTCCGATTGGGTCAGTCAACATCAAATGCCGGTGGTATTGGTGGTCGGGATTAAAGAGGGGTGTATCAATCACGCCTTGTTGACAGTGCAGGCGGTTGAAAAGAGCGGTGTGCCGTTGATTGGCTGGGTGGCTAATCGGATTAATCCCGGTTTGAGTAATTACAGCGCAATTATCGAGTTGCTTTCCAGTAAAATTGAAGCACCGTTGCTAGGGCAGATTCCGTATTTATATCATCCTGAAAAACAAGATTTGTCCGGTTTTATGAATAATATTGACCGTTTGAGCTATTTACAGACTATCCGTTGACTTCCCCCAGTGCCTAAAGTAAAGCCGGGGGAATACCTACCCGGCTCACCTCGCAAAAATCCCGAATAATATCGGTATTATGGAATCAATAAATAGAAATTATTGTTGCCGCGCGTGATATTCAGGGCGACGGCGGATGGTTTATTATCCAAAATCTTACGTAATTCACCGATGTTACTAATTGCTTGACGGTTGACGCCGACAATCACATCGCCAGCTTGTAAACCAAGCTGTTCGGCAGAAGATTTGGCTTCTACTTTTAAGATCTCAACACCTTTGCGCCCATCTTTATCGTAATTGCCCAAATCAGCCCCATTTAAACTCGGAATCAGGCTATTGGCACTGGTTTGCGCTTGATCGTCAGATTGCAGTACCACATCGGCTTTTTCTATTTTGCCTTCACGCAGGTAGGTCAAATTGACGGTTTTTCCGGCGCCGGTGGTGGCAATTTTGGCACGTAGCTCAGCAAAGCTGTTGATCGGTTGACCATTAATTTCAGTGATCACATCACCGGCTTTTAAGCCCGCTTTGGCAGCGGCAGAATTTGGTAGTACTTCGCTGACAAATGCGCCTTTTTTGGAGTCGATACCAAAGGCTTTTGCCAGATCTGCGCTCAACTCACCGCCTTTGATACCCAAAATTCCGCGCCGTACTTCGCCAAATTCAACGATTTGATGGACCAGACTGCTTGCCATGTTACTTGGAATCGCAAATGCGATGCCGACATTGCCGCCGCTTGGGGCAATAATCGCTGTATTGATTCCGATCAGCTCGCCGCGCAGGTTGATTAAAGCGCCACCGGAATTGCCACGATTGACCGCAGCGTCGGTTTGAATGTAGTTTTCATAGCTGCCGCCATCCATACCGGTCGAGCGTCCTAAAGCGGAAATAATACCAGATGTCACTGTTTGCCCCAAACCAAATGGATTACCGATGGCAACCGTGTAGTCGCCAACGCGGATTTTATCTGAATCAGCCAGTTTAATTGCGGTTAAATTCTTTGGCGCTTCGATTTGCAGTAACGCCACATCAGATTGAGAATCGGTGCCTAATAATTTGGCTTTCACTTCCCGCCCGTCTTGCAGCGAAAGAGTGATATTATCAGCGTTATCGATCACATGATTGTTGGTTAACACATAACCTTTTTCCGCATCGATAATCACGCCAGAGCCTAAGCCTTTGAATTCGCGTGGTGCGCTGTTGCCGAACATATCACGCCCGAAAAAGAACTTAAACTCTTCTGGAATCATCGAATCTTGTTGACTTTGCGTGCCAGTAACATTCACCGTCACCACGCTTGGCAGCACTTTTTCTAACATCGGCGCCAAACTTGGGGTTTGTTGGTTGAGGTAAGATGGTGCTTGCAGCAAGGTCTCTGTCAAGGTCGTGCTTGGGGTGCTTTCCGTTTGCGCCATCGCTGGCAAATTAAATAGACTCAAGCCCAGAACTGCGGCTGATAAAATAAATTGACTTTTTTTCATCTTCATTAAATCTCATAAAAATATTGTGTTGAACATGATATACAGGGAAACAATACAACCTATTTACCTGAGTTAGTATTAAGCTTAATCTTTACAGTAAGACAGATATTTTGTGCAAATGTTCCGTAATCTGTAGCAAATAGATGGTATTGCTCAAATGTTATTCAAGGAGTTCCTGCAAATTTTTTTTCATCAGGTCAACTTGACTGGCATACAGATCTTTGTTTTCGGCTTCATCAATCATATACATAATCGTTTCAGAAAGGGTCATTCGCATTTTGCGCGAATGCTTGGAAAGCCTTGACCAAACGGCGTATTCTAAATCAATCGATTTCTTTTTGGTGGCGCGTTTTTCTGCATTGAAAAAGCGTTTGCGTCTGGCTCGAATGGCTTGATCTAACTTAATCACCAACGTATTGGCTAAATGCTGACGAATCCAATCTTCAATGAGTGCGGGATAATGTTGCAGTTGCAATAGTTCATTGGCTTTTTCGTCTTCCAGACTCCTTTCCTGATAACGGCTGATCGTTTCGCCGTTACGGACTTTTTTCGCCAGATACAGCCATTTCCAATGCGCTTCCTGATTCTCTAATTTCTGGTATTTCATCCGGTTTTCCCTCGTAATTCGCCAAGTATGGTCAATTTATGGCAGTTACTAATGTTACATTGTCACGTTTGAGTGTACTCTTTTTTCAGGTCAAAGTGAACAACTTGTTTAAATCAGGGTATAATGCCGTCTAAAGCAATAATAAGAGAGAAAAATGTGAAGGTAGATAGCTTAAACTGGCGACAATTGACGCCGCAGCTCAATTTTGACGGCTGGCATAAAAAAACGGTAGCACCATTGGCGTTACAAGATAGAGCCTTGACGGCGCTTACCGCATTTCTCAATGCGGAAAGTGGCTCGGTACTGGTGTTAAAAACCGATGAGCAGCGTGATTATGCAGACATTTTGCAAGATTATATCTGCAATCACAGCCTAGGGAATCGTCCGATCAGTGGTGTCAATTATGTGATCGAGCAAGCGGACTCTTTTTCGTTCCCTATCATTGAAGCCCGTCCGGCAACGACACTTGACGATAATTTTGCTGCCAAAAGTGCGGTTGAATACGCCTTGTATTTTGATTCAGCACGTTTATTCGGGCATGTGTTGCAACACCCTATCTCCCATGATTTGAAACTACAGCCGGGATTAGTGCATCAGGTCTGCAACGGGGTGCTGATTTTGGCGGTTAGTCCGCTATTGAGTAATCCGACATTGTGGCAGCGATTAAAACATCTTTTATCCAGCGGCTATTTTGAATGGCTATCGCCTAATCCGTTGAAACCGATGAATTATCAGATTCCGGGTTATCAACTGCCGTTGAAATTGATTCTGCTTGGCGATCGCGAAACGCTGGCAGAATTTTCCCTACTAGAGCCTAATTTATACGATATTGCCCAATATGCAGAAGTTGACAGCTATTTTCTCACCGACAGTGTTGAAGCACAGCAATTGTGGATTAACCATCTGTATTGGCAGATCGAGCAGTTGGGTTTGCCGGAATTCAGCCATGGTGCGCTGACCGCACTTTTCCGTCAGGCGGTGCGCGAAAGTGAAGACGGCTTACGCCAAACGATTAAGCCGTTACAATTAAAAAATTGGCTGACTGCCATCGCCAAAAGTAAGCCAGAAGCAGAGCAACTGCAAGCGCAAGATGTGGAACACTATTTTCAACAGTTAAATTATCAACGTGCCGCTTTGCAAGCATATAGCCAGCATGAGGTTTTACGCGAACAGATTTATATTTGTAGTGAAGGGCAGTTTGTCGGCGAAATCAACGGCTTATCGGTGATTGAATATGTCGGCACTCCGGTCAGCTATGGTGAACCGAGCCGGATTACATGTACCGTACAATTTGGTGACGGCGAAATTATTGATGTTGAACGTAAAAGTGAGCTGGCAGGCAATATTCACGGCAAAGGCACGCTGTTGGCACAAGCTTGTTTGAGTAATCTGCTGGATCTACCGGCGCAATTGCCATTTTCGGCTTCGATTGCCTTTGAACAATCTTATGCAGATATTGACGGTGACAGTGCTTCGCTGGCGCAATTTTGCGTGTTGGTCAGTGCGTTGGCGAATATTGCTATCGAGCAGGGCATTGCGATCACCGGTGCTATTGATCAAGGTGGTTTGGTACATTCTGTTGGCGGGGTTAATCTCAAAATTGAAGGATTTTATGCGATTTGTCAGGCGCGCGGCTTAAATGGTAAGCAAGGCGTGATTATTCCGGCAACTGCAGTCGAGAATCTGAGTTTGCAGTCTGACGTGGTGGAAGCTGTGAAGTGCGGTCAGTTCCATATTTGGGCGATAGAAAATGTGCAACAGGCAGTTTATCTGCTAACCGGCAAACAGTTGTTACCTGAAAAAGAGTCCGATGAGGGAGAACACAGTCTCGCCGAGATCATTTCACAACGTATCGAAAATAAGATTGAAACGCTGGTAGCACCACCATTCAGTAAATTTTTGGCTTGGGTGAAATCGATGAGGAATGGCAAATAAATTCCAGCTTACAGTTGTTAGCTATTTTATTCTTCGATTAACTTTGTTAGAATCCGTTAACTTTTTGGCTGCACGTTATGCTACCTTTAGCTATGTTTTAAATAACAACGTTTTTCAATAGTAAAATGGAGAGAAATAAAATATGAGCACTGTTCCCAATAAAAAACCGTCTTACAGCTACGAAGATCTGTTGGCATCCGGGCGTGGCGAATTATTTGGACCAACTGGGCCACAATTGCCGGCCCCGACGATGCTGATGATGGATCGGGTGAATCTGATGACTGAGGACGGCGGAAATTTCGGTAAAGGTTACATTGAAGCAGAACTGGATATTCATCCTGAGCTGCCGTTTTTCGGCTGCCATTTCATTGGTGATCCGGTGATGCCGGGCTGTCTGGGATTAGACGCGATGTGGCAATTGGTTGGATTTTTTCTTGGTTGGATTGGTGGTGAGGGTAAAGGACGTGCGTTGGGCGTAGGCGAAGTGAAATTCACCGGACAAATTCTGCCGACAGCAAAAAAAGTCACCTATCGTTTGCATATGAAACGGGTGATTAACCGTAAGTTAGTGATGGGCGTTGCCGACGGCGAAGTCGAAGTCGATGGCAGGGTGATTTATACCGCCACCGATCTGAAAGTCGGT
Organism: Testudinibacter crocodili; assembly: GCF_006228025.1. Lineage (NCBI taxonomy): Bacteria > Pseudomonadati > Pseudomonadota > Gammaproteobacteria > Pasteurellales > Pasteurellaceae > Testudinibacter > Testudinibacter crocodili. The sequence goes on along the minus strand of NZ_VDHF01000053.1, from coordinate 7,955 downwards.
CTGTTCCAAGATACTGCGGCATTCTAAAACGTTTCTTATCAGTTCCTTAACCGCACTTTAAGCAAAAAGCGATATAAAAGTGCGGTTTTGCTTTCTTTATTTTTCTGCTGTTCCTATAATTCTAATCAATAAACCAAGATCAGGTTGCTGTCACAGCTAAGCAATAAGTAAGGAAATAAGTGTGCAAAAAATATTAAATAGCAGATTAATCAGAGCGTTATTATTATCAATAGCGATGTTGGGCTTGGCAGCATGCAGCAGCCAGCCGGCTCCACAAGCCGTATCAGTGTATCCTAATCCGCACATGACGCCACCGGCGCAACCGGTACCGTCACCGCCGGAGCAGGAAGTTAGGAATGCCAGTGATAACCGCCAAAAAATGGATTACAATCAGCGAAATATTCATATTCGCCCTGCGGTATCGGTCGGTTATGGCTACCATCGCGGTTGGCGTTCGCATCGGCAGTACCACGCTGGCGCTGGTTTTTATCCCGACTATTGGTAAGAAAACACAATAAGCAGGTGATTTTTAAGGGCGAATGTATTATCATGAGCCTGTTTTTGAATAACCGTTATTGATATGCGACTACAACTGTTTTTTGACTGATTTTTTCGCTTTAATGTCACCGCCAAACAACTTGTTGGACGGGCTTTGGAGTTTGCTAAAAATCGGCAATAGATCCTGAAAGCCTCCGTTCGGAGGTTTTTTTGTATAGTTGCTATCTGTGAGATGTCCTAATTGGAGATAAAAATGCAACAGCTACAAAACATCACGGTACAAGCATTACAGGCCGTGGAACAAGCAAGCGATATTACGACGCTGGAAGCCGTTCGGGTCGAATATTTTGGTAAAAAGGGGCATTTCACTGCCTTAATGCAAGGTTTGCGTGATGTTTCACCAGAAGAGCGTCCGGCGGTCGGACAGCTGATCAATGATGCGAAACAGCAGGTGCAAACCGCACTTAATGCTAAAAAAACTGAATTGGAAAGTGCTAAATTAAACGCACAATTAGCTCAAGAGAAAATCGATATCAGCCTGCCAGGGCGTAGAGTAGAAAGTGGTGGTTTGCATCCGGTGACCATTACTATTAATCGAGTGACTAAATTCTTCTCTGAATTGGGATTCAGTGTAGAAACCGGACCAGAAATTGAAACTGATTATTATAATTTCGATGCCCTGAATATTCCGGCACACCATCCGGCAAGAGCCGACCACGATACGTTTTGGTTTGATGTCAATCGCTTGCTGCGAACCCAAACCTCCGGGGTACAAATTCGGACCATGGAAAAGCAACAACCACCGATTCGGATTATGGCGCCGGGCAGAGTGTATCGTAATGACTATGATCAAACCCATACGCCAATGTTTCACCAGATTGAATTGTTGTTTGTCGATAAAAAAGCGAATTTCACCGAACTGAAAGGCTTGCTGCATGATTTCTTGCGCAACTTCTTTGAAGAAGATTTACAAGTGCGGTTCCGTCCGTCTTATTTCCCGTTTACTGAACCGTCCGCAGAAGTTGATGTGATGGGGAAAAACGGAAAATGGTTAGAAGTATTGGGCTGTGGCATGGTGCATCCGAATGTCTTACGCAATGTTGGGATTGACCCGAATGAGTATTCCGGTTTTGCGGTTGGTATGGGTGTTGAGCGCTTGACAATGTTGCGTTACAACGTCACGGATTTGCGATCATTCTTTGAGAATGATCTGCGTTTTCTGAAACAATTTAAGTCACTATAAACTACTGTAGATCCTAAGCAGACTGAGCAAATTAAGCAGAATAAGCGGAGAAAATAACGAGATGAAATTGAATGAATCATGGCTACGGGAATGGGTTAATCCGGCCATTAATACTGAACAATTGGCGGAACAAATCACGATGTTGGGCTTGGAAGTGGACGGCATCGAAGCGGTTGTCGGACAGTTTGACGGGGTGGTGGTCGGCGAAGTCGTCGAATGCGAACAACACCCAAATGCCGATAAATTGCGTGTGACCAAAGTCAACGTTGGCGGCGAACAGTTGTTGGATATTGTTTGTGGTGCGCCAAATTGTCGTCAAGGCTTAAAAGTGGCGTGTGCTGTGGTCGGCGCCACCTTGCCGAGCGATTTTAAAATCAAAAAAGCCAAATTACGCGGTGAACCGTCAGAAGGGATGTTGTGCTCTTTCAGTGAATTGGGAATAACGTCCGACGCCGACGGCATTATCGAATTGCCTGCGGATGCGCCGATCGGCACTGATATTCGTGATTATCTGAAATTGAATGATAAAGTGATTGAAATCAGCCTGACCCCGAACCGTGCCGACTGCTTGAGTATTCGCGGCGTGGCGCGCGAAGTCGGTGTGGTCAATAAAGTGGACGTTGTTGAGCCGGAGATAACACCGGTCGCGGTCAGTATCGCAGACAAAGTTGAGATCAAACTTTCAGCGCCTGAGGCTTGTCCACGTTATTTGTTACGGGTGATCAAAGGACTGAACGTGCAAGCAGCATCACCGCTCTGGCTGCAAGAGAAATTGCGCCGCTGCGGAATTCGTTCTATCGATCCGATTGTCGATGTCACCAACTATATTCTGTTGGAATTAGGACAGCCGATGCACGCCTTTGATAGCGCAAAAGTGGTGCAGCCGGTTGAAGTGCGAATGGCAAAAAATGGCGAAGAATTGGTTTTATTAGATGGTACGACAGCGACGTTGCGTGATAATACCTTAGTCATTGCCGATCAAAACGGTCCATTGGCGATGGCAGGCATTTTCGGCGGAGAAAAAAGTGGTGTGAGTCCGCAAACGCAAGATGTGATTTTGGAATCTGCTTTTTTTGCGCCATTAGCGATTGCCGGGCGCGCTCGTCAATATGGTTTACATACGGATTCTTCACACCGTTTTGAACGTGGCGTCGATTTTGAGTTACAGCGTCACGCAATCGAGCGTGCAACCGCACTTTTAATTGAAATTTGTGGTGGTCAAGCTGGTGAAATTTGTGAAGTCATCAGCAAGCCAGATTTGCCACAAATCCAAACCGTTACTTTACGTCGTAGCAAATTGGATTCATTGTTAGGTCACCACATTGCCGATGAAACCGTCACCGATATTTTAAATCGTTTAGGCTTCAGAGTGACTTTTGCTGACGGGCTGTGGACGGTAACGCCGACCAGCTGGCGTTTTGACATTGAAATCGAGGAAGATCTCATTGAAGAGGTCGCACGGATTTACGGTTATAACAGCATTCCAAACAATGCACCGTTGGCGCATTTGAATATGCGTGAACATAAAGAAACTGATGTTGAATTGGCACGGATTAAAACCGCACTTGTTGATCGCGATTACCAAGAAGCGATTACCTATAGCTTTGTTGATCCAAAGCTGCAAGCCTTGTTGCACCCTGAACAGCAGGCGTTGGTTCTGCCAAATCCGATTTCTGTGGAAATGTCGGCAATGCGTTTATCACTCATTCCGGGGCTGTTGGGTGCCTTACTTTATAATCAAAATCGCCAACAAACCCGTGTGCGCTTGTTTGAAACGGGGTTGCGTTTTATTCCGGATACCAGTGCGGAGTCGGGTGTTAAACAGCAATTTGTGCTAAGTGCGGTTATCAACGGCAGCCGAAAAAACGAGAGTTGGGCTGAAAAAACGGAAGTTGTTGACTTTTTTGATCTAAAAGGTGATCTAGAAGACATTTTATCGCTAACAAGTGCTGGAAATAAACTCAATTTTGTAGCAAAATCATATACAGCATTACATCCGGGACAATCTGCGGCGATTATGGCGGAAGATCAAGAGGTTGGCTTTATCGGCACACTACATCCGCAAATTGCACAAAAACTGGGGTTGAGCGGAAAAACAGTCGTCTTTGAAATCTGTTGGGATGCCATTGCAACTCGTGACATGGTGCAAGCCAAAGCAATTTCGCGTTTCCCGGCAAACCGCCGTGATATTGCGGTTGTGGTTAGCAACGATGTTGCTGCTGCGGATGTAATTAGGGCCTGTCGTGCAGTTGCCGGGGAAATATTGACCCATGTGAACTTGTTTGATGTTTATCAAGGTAACGGGGTTGCAGACGGTTATAAAAGTCTGGCAATCGGTTTGACACTTCAGGATAATCAAAAAACGCTTGAAGAGGAAGATATCACCAAGGTGGTATCAAATGTAGTATCTGAATTAAAGCGGAATTTCAATGCTTATTTGAGAGATTAGACTATGACATTAACGAAAGTAGAAATTGCAGACAGTCTCATTCAGAAATTCGAACTGACCAAGCGTGAAGCAAAAGATTTGGTCGAAAGCTTTTTTGAGGAAATTCGGGTTGCTTTAGAAAGTGGAGAAGACGTTAAACTGTCTGGTTTCGGCAATTTCCAACTGCGTGACAAAAAATCTCGCCCTGGTCGAAATCCGAAAACTGGCGAAAGCGTAGCCGTTTCTGCACGCCGAGTGGTGGTTTTCAAACCTGGTCAAAAATTGCGTGCACGCGTTGGACAGAATCTTAAAAAATAACGCACTGTTTCTGTGTTGAACAGGTTCAGCCAAGAGGGTTGGAAACAGATAAAATTGGATAGCTGGATTTTGATGATAAGGGCAAAAAATCTGTTTGGTTTCAAACAGAAGATAGGATTATTGATATGCTTGGCAGTATTTGTACTGTCTGGGTGTTCTTCTTCGTCCTCTTCCCGTTACCAAGGCCGTTTGCCTGATCCGCTGTATACTATGGCGCAATTGAGCGAACAACAGTATCAGTGGGGCGGTACGCCGTATATTCTGGGTGGTAACAGCCGCCGAGGCGTTGATTGTTCCGGCTTTGTTATGCGTACTTTTGCTGATCGTTTTGATATTTCGCTGCCAAGAACGACTGCAGCACAAGCAAAAGAAGGGATCTATATCGAACGTGGTGACTTGCAGACTGGCGATTTGGTATTTTTTAAAACAGGGCGCGGTCCCAATGGCTATCATGTCGGGATTTATGTTAAAGATGATCAATTTTTACATGCATCAACCAAAGGCGGAGTAATTTATTCTTCATTAAATTCTGCTTATTGGAAAAAAGCGTATTGGCAAGCCAGACGTGTTTAATCACACCATTAGCTGTTGGTTAATACAGTGAATAAATTTTTATTAAACCGAGTTAATTTAACTTGGCCATTTACTAACTTGGAGGTTGAATATGAGTGATTTCAGTTATGCAATGTTGACGGTCGTTTTCTCATTAGCAATGATTGTTTATTTAGCTTTTTTGATTTTTTAACCTAGCACTTAAACAGTAAAAAACCATGTTTCATTGAGGTGATCGGTGAGACATGGTTTTTTAATTTTTTATCGTTTACTTTTTAGATCAATCGGCTTTTCAGTTTCCAGAAATTGACGTTCATTCGATGACACTAAACGGGCAATGGCATTCAAATAGGTGATCTCTAAGGTTTCTCGGCTGGTGGCAATCACCCCCAAATCATTTAAAAAGCCATCATTCACGTCATATACCCAACCATGAATCGACAGTTTTTTGCCACGAGCCCAAGCAGAACGAACTATCGACGAGGAACCTAAATTATACACTTGTTCGACTACATTGATTTTAGTCAGCATATCTGCTCGTTTTTCCAATGGCAGCGTACCAAATAGATTGCTATGCTTCAGCCAAATATCACGAATGTGCAGCAGCCAGTTATCAATCAAGCCTAAGGTATTATTTTCCATTGCCGCTTTAATACCACCGCAATTGGTATGACCACAAATAATAATATGTTCAATATCCAACGCATCGATGGCGTATTGCACCACAGACAGACAATTTAAATCAGTATGAATCACTTGGTTGGCAACATTGCGGTGTACAAACAGTTCCCCCGGACCCAGATTGGTGAGCTTTTCTGCCGGCACTCGGCTGTCTGAGCAGCCAATCCAGAGGTAGCTTGGTTTTTGTTGACCTGCCAACTCTTTAAAATAATTAGAATTCTCCTGTTGCATTCGAACTGCCCAACTATGGTTGTTGGCGATCAATTGCTCTATTTTTTTCATAGCTTATCCTTGTTATATGTTTGCCTTTGCTCTGTTATAATACGCCAAATTGTTTTTTTTTATTATTCATTTTTAAAATAAATAGAGTGATTATCTTATGTATGCACTTGAAATAAAGGACTTAACCAAGTCATATCCCAATGGTTTTCAAGCATTGCACGGTATCAATTTGAATGTGCAAGAGGGAGATTTTTATGCACTGCTCGGTCATAACGGTGCAGGAAAATCAACGACAATCGGCATTGTCAGCTCGTTGGTCAACAAGAGTAGCGGTAGTATCAAGGTGTTCGGCTATGATTTAGACAGCCAACTGAGCGAAGTGAAAAAGCAGATTGGCATTGTTCCGCAAGAGTTTAATTTTAACCAGTTTGAAAAAGTATTGGACATTTTGGTCAATCAAGCCGGTTATTATGGGGTGGAGCGCAAAGAAGCGTTGCAGCGCGCTGAAAAATGGCTGAAAAAACTGGATCTATGGGATAAACGCGATCAGAAATCGATGCGACTGTCGGGAGGGATGAAGCGCCGTTTGATGATTGCGCGTGCTTTAATGCACCGTCCACGCTTGCTGATTTTGGATGAGCCAACCGCTGGCGTTGATATTGAATTGCGCCGCTCGATGTGGCAGTTTTTGCAAGAACTGAATTTGCAAGGCACGACGATTATTCTGACCACGCACTATTTGGAAGAAGCCGAGTTGCTCTGTCGCCATATCGGCATTATTCAGCAGGGCAGATTGGTGATCGACACGTCAATGAAAGATTTGTTGAGTAAGCTTGAATCGGAAACCTTTGTGCTGGATCTGGCCAAATATAGCGCCGTGCCACAAATTGAGCATTACGCAAGTCAGTTAATTGATACGAATACATTGGAAGTGGAAGTGCGGCGTGAACAAGGTTTGAACAACCTATTTCATCAGCTCTCCGAACAGGGTATTCAAGTATTGAGCTTGCGCAATAAAACCAATCGACTGGAAGAGTTGTTTGTGCGCATGGCGTTAAATAAACCGCATGATGAAACACAAGGAGAGTAGTGATGTCACTGTCTTGGATTGCATTTAAAACCATTTTAAACAAAGAAATTCACCGTTTTATGCGGATTTGGGTACAAACATTAGTACCGCCGGTCATCACCATGACGCTCTATTTTGTGATTTTTGGGCAGCTGATCGGCAACCGCATCGGTGAAATGGGCGGTTACAGCTATATGCAGTTTATCGTACCGGGCTTAATCATGATGTCGGTGATCACCAATTCGTTTTCAAATGTGGCTTCCTCATTTTATAGCACAAAATTTGCACGCAATGTTGAAGAACTATTGGTTTCACCAACCTCAACTCATATTATCATTTGGGGTTATGTGGTCGGCGGTATGACGCGCGGTATCTTAGTCGGCAGTTTAGTCACTGTCGTTTCATTGCTATTTATCCCGCTGGAACTTCATTCTTGGTCGGTTGTGATTTTAACCCTGCTGATGACCAGCGCTGCCTTTGCCCTTGGCGGACTGATCAATGCGGTGTTTGCCCGCTCGTTTGACGACATCAGCATTATCCCAACGTTTGTGTTGACACCGTTGACCTATCTCGGTGGCGTCTTCTATTCGATTTCACTGTTGCCGGCATTTTGGCAAGGCGTATCAAAACTGAACCCGATTGTGTATATGATCAACGGTTTCCGTTATGGCTTTTTGGGGGTGAGCGATATTGCGTTGTACTACACCTTTTCGGTATTAATTTTGTTTATCTCCTTACTTTACGGTTTTGCCTATTATTTGATTAACCGAGGTATTGGTTTGAGAAACTAACCATACCAAGTGCGGTTTGACTGAAAAGTTGACCGCACTTTTTTGTATTACTGATTTATAGAAACGGCAGATTGTAGCAAACAAAATAGAGATAAGTGGGATTCAGGATAATAAACAAGAAAAAATCATTAAATTTGTAGGGTCTGTTGATCT
>NZ_VDHF01000052.1:0-10406 GCF_006228025.1 Testudinibacter crocodili | reverse complement strand
GCCTCTTTAATAAGTTTTAATTAAAAGTGATCACCCAACAATTATGAATCTGTTTATTGCGTTCAAAATCCAGCGGTAAGGTTTTGGCGCTGATTTCGGTCGCTTGCAAATCAAGTGCGGTTAAGCCATCAAAATCCATTTTAAAGCCACGTTTATTATTGGAAAAAATAATCGTACCGTTCGGGCGAATAATGTTTTTCAGCAGCGTCATCAATTTCAAGTGATCACGCTGTACATCCCAACTGTCGTCCATGCGTTTCGAATTGGAAAACGTCGGTGGATCGACGAAGATCAGATCATATTGCTGTTTGCATTCTGCCAGCCATTGCAGGCAATCGGCTTGGATAATTTTATGCTGGCGGCTCTCTTCAAAGCCGTTCAGGATTAAGTTTTGTTCCGCCCAGTTGAGATAGGTGTTTGACATATCCACCGTGGTGGTGGTTTTTGCACCACCTAATGCCGCATGCACGGTTGCCGAGCCGGTGTAGGCAAATAGATTGAGGAAATCCTTGCCTTGCGCCATTTCGCCCACCATTTTACGGGTCAAACGGTGATCCAAAAACAGCCCGGTATCCAGATAATCGGTCAGATTAACCCATAATTTGGCGCCATATTCCTGCACGTCGAAATAGTCGCCCTGATTGCCGAGCTTCTCATATTGATTGCTACCTTTCTGCTTTTGACGCACTTTCAGCACCAGTTTATTGGTATCGACGCCAGTCACTTGCAAGGTGGCGCTGACCGCGTCTAACAAGCGTTGACGAGCTTTATTCGGATCAATGTTTTTCGGTGCGGCGTATTCCTGTACCACAATGTAATCCGCATAACGATCGACCGCCAAATTATATTCCGGCAAATCGGCATCGTATAAACGGTAGGCCTCCAGCCCCTGCTGTTGCGCCCATTTTTCAATTTTTTTACAGTTTTTTTGTAAGCGATTGGCAAAATCGGGCGCTAACGTGACACCATTGGAAACCGCACTTGGCGAATTTTGCGCATTTGGTTGCTGAAGTGCGGTCTGGCTTGGTTGGGCTATTTGATAATTCTTTTGCAAACATTCCAACGGCCCGTTTTTGGCTTTGAATTGGCGGTGTGAACGTAAGCGGATACAGTTCAGTAGCTCCGGTTCGGCACTGAAAATCGACGCATTCCAGCCGCCAAACTGCTGTTTTAAACGCTGCCCAAACACCGAATACAACGCAATCAGTGCAGGCGTCGTGCCAAGCCGCTCGCCATACGGCGGATTACACACCACTGTGCCGATTTCGTCAGCTGCACACGGATTTTTCAGTGCGGCAATGTCGCCCTGCTTGAAGCGAATCAAATGGGCGACTCCCGCTTGCTTGGCGTTATGTTGTGCTTTTTGTAATACGCGGTGATCGAGGTCGAAACCATAAAAGTGCGGTTGCGGATTTTTTTGTGCCTGCTGTTCGGCTTGTTGTTCTGCTTCTGACCGCACTTGTTGCCAACATTCAAAGTTATGCCCTTTCCAGTGATCAAAGCCCCAATGCAAACGCCCTAATTGTGGTGCGATGTGCGCTTCTATTTGCGCCGCTTCGATTAACAGCGTGCCAGAACCGCACATCGGATCAACCAGCGGTGTGCCTTGCTGCCAACCGGAACGTAAAATAATCGCTGCTGCCAAAGTTTCACGCAACGGCGCTTTGCCACTCTCTTCACGATAGCCACGTAAATGCAGCGCATCACCGCTCAAGTCCAGCGACACAATCAGTTCTTCTCGGTTCAAATAAACATGAATTCGAATATCCGGATACGCCTTTTCCACATTCGGGCGGGCTTCGCCGTGGCGTTCAAAATAATCGACAATCCCGTCCTTAACCCGCATGGCGCCGAATTGAGTATGACGAATCGCCTGATTAGTGCCGTTGAAATCCACTAAAAAGCTGCTTTTGCTGTCAAAATATTCAGACCAATTGAAGTTGGTGATGGTGGAGTAAAGATCGACATCGTCATAGACCTTGCCCTGCGTCAGCGGCAATAAAATCCGTGAACTTAAACGACTCCAAAGCAAAGTGCGGTACAGCGTGCTGTCATCGGCTTGATACGCCACCCCGCCCTGTTTCAATTGGCAATCTTGCGCCCCTAATGCGCTCAATTCGGTTTTTAATAATTCTTCAAAACCACGGGCTGTGGTGGCGAACAGGTTTTTCATCTTTTGCTTGGCTCTCATCGCATCGGTTAATTGAGGCGCAGTATAGCAAAATCGGCGAAAATTCGCAGACTATTTAACGGCGAGATGTGGTACTACACTTCAAGCAATTGCCGCAATGCCTTTGTGTCGAACTAATGTGAGTAACTTAAGTGCGGTACCACTCGGCTTTTTCACCCCCCGTTCCCATTCGGACACCCTATTTTTGCTGACATTTAAGTAAGTGGCAAAAACGGTTTGTGAAAAATTCTCTTTTTGTCGAATTTCACGAATTTCCTGTGGTGTTAAAGGCACAATCGGCGTTAAACAAGCCTGATCAAATTTACGCATTGTGGTTTTGTCGATTGCGCCGACATCATATAATTCTGCTGCGTGCTGATGGATCATTCTTGAAATATCACTGTTATAGCGCATTCTCTACTCCTGTAAATTTGTATCGGGGATTTCAATTAAAATACCCAGCTTAACCCATTGCATCATTTTTTCCTGAGAATACATGGCGTATTGTTCCGCCAGAAGTTTCAAGGCATATTCATCTGATTTACTGATATTCGCATAACGACTTTTACTGAAACCTGAAATAAAATAATGCGCACCATTGATACGATATAAAATCAAGACTCGATAACCCGATGACTTGCCTTGTCCCTGCCGAGCGACACGTTGCTTAATAACATTGCCGCCTAAATCAGCATCAATCAGCCCTTTTTCGGCACGCTTCACTGCATCAATCAAACAAGAATCACTTATTGCATGCTTTTCTGCAAATTTAGCAAAAATTTTTGTTTTAAATATTCTCACTGAAATTTATCACTCTTGGCGTTACATTATCATATTCAACATGATCCATCAATCAGGCTTAAATCCGTTTTCATAACGACATTTATGCAAAAACAGATCATAAAAACAGAGCTTATAACTCAATCAATCCTACGTATAATCCGGTCAATGTTTTTTACGATCTTGATCGCAATAGCATTAAAAACTGAAAATAATCTAGCCAATACAGTGATATTGGTATTTGCTACATTTTTATATTTGCAACCCTGCTGATTTGTACTAAAATTCGCCTCAAATTTCTGACATTATTAACGTGATAGGCTGTGTAGTTTCAGCGAGGTGTACCATTTTAAATTTAATCAAACAATTTTTCGGTAAAAAAAATAACAGCAACAAAACTGTAAAATCGGAAAGTGTAGCCACAGAATCTTCTGTATCGAAGACTCCTAAAACCAAAGTGCGTAGTGCACCAGTATTAGCACAAAAAACAGGTAAAAAAAATCATAAAAGCCACGCTATGAAAGAGAAATCGCATAGCAAATTTCGTCTGAAAGCCTCCGAATATGGTATTCAGCCGCGCATGATTCAGCGTAATGCGTTGACAGTGGTGGAAAAATTGCAACGTGGCGGCTATGAAGCCTATGTTGTCGGTGGTTGTTTACGTGATTTATTATTGGATCAAAAACCGAAAGATTTCGATGTTGCCACCAATGCCAGTCCGGAACAAATCAAAAAAGTGTTTCAGCGCCAATGCCGCTTGATCGGCCGTCGTTTTCGCTTAGCGCACATTATGTTTGGTCGCGACGTGATCGAAGTGGCGACTTTTCGCGCCGAGCATCAAGAAGAACACCATGGTGAACTCTCTCGGCAAAATTCCGATGGCATGCTGCTGCGTGATAATGTGTTCGGTAATCTGGAAAACGATGCACAACGCCGTGATTTCAGCGTTAATGCGCTATATTACGATCCAAAAAATAATCTGTTGATTGACTACTTCAACGGCGTCGAAGACCTACGCAACGGTAAATTGCGTTTGATTGGCGATGCCGAAACCCGTTATCAGGAAGATCCGGTACGAATGCTGCGTGCAGTGCGTTTTATGGCAAAACTGGATATGTTTCTGGATCGCGACAGCGAAAATCCGATTAAATCCTGCGCTGTGCTGTTGAAAAATATTCCCGCAGCGCGTTTATTTGATGAGTCATTGAAATTATTACAGAACGGTGCTGGATTAAAAACCTACGAATTGCTGCACCGCTATGATTTACTGCAATATCTGTTCCCGTCGTTGAGCCCGTTTTTTACCGAAAAACAGGACTCATTGGCAGAGCGAATGATCCGTACCGCACTTCAATCCACTGATGAGCGTATCCGTGATAATTTACGGGTAAATCCGGCATTTTTATTTGCCGCCTTCTTTTGGTATCCGCTGCGGGAAAAAATGGATCAATTGAAAAACGAAGCCGATTTAAATAATTTTGATGCATTTTCAGTCGCTTGCAGTGAAATTCTGGACGGGCTTTGCCGTGCGATTGCGGTACCGAAACGTTATACCATGGTGGTACGTGATATATGGTCACTGCAATTGCAATTGCCGAAACGCAGTGGCAATCGCGCCGAAAAAACCGTTCTATTGCCTAAATTTCGCGCGGGTTATGATCTGCTGACCATGCGTGCCGAACTGGAAGGCGGCGATTTAGTCGAGCTGGCTACTTGGTGGCACGAATATCAGTTGAGTAATCCGCAGCAGCGTGAAAATTTGATGACGGAACAAAATCAGCGTGACCCGCAAGTGAAAAAGAAACGCCGTTACCGTCGCCGCAAACCAAGCAACCGAGCCAAATCTCATGCAGAATAATACGATACCTAAGAGTGCGGTTTATATTGCACTCGGTAGCAATCTGGACAATCCAATAGCTCAATTGCAAAGTGCGGTTCGGGCGCTTGATACTTTGCCGGATACGCAAGTTACCGCGGTTAGTGCGTTCTATCGCAGCAAACCGCTCGGCCCGCAAGACCAGCCAGATTTCATCAATGCGGTTGCAGCGCTTGAAACCGCACTTTTACCATTGGATTTATTGGATCATTTGCAACATATCGAGCAACAGCAAGGTCGCGTTCGCCTACGTCGTTGGGGTGAGCGCACGCTCGATCTGGATATTTTGCTGTACGGGGAGTTGATTATTGAGAGCGAGCGCTTGAGCGTACCGCACTATGATATGGCTAACCGGGAATTTGTGATCGTACCACTGTATGAAATTTCACCACAGTTGCGCTTGCCGAATGGTGAAAAATTAGCGAACTTAGCTGATAAGCTTAAACCACATCATATGGAAATCGTCGCGATTTAACGCAATAATCACAGCTAAAAAACAAAACGGGATCATTACAATCCCGTTTTTTGTTTCTGTAACCTGATCAATTAGCGTTCTTGTAATGCCTGCTTCATTCGGGTGATCGGTTTGATTAAATATTGAAAAACGGTTTTTTCACCGGTTTTAATATCAATCGTGGCAATCATGCCTGGGATAATCGGCAATTCTTCACCATTTTTATCGGTCAAGGTGCTGGATTCTGTGGTCACTAAAACCCGATAGTAGGCTTCATTGGCATTTAATTTCAGATCGCTCGGGCGTTTTTGATCATGCAAGGTGTCCGGACTTAACAAGGTTACGATGCCGTCTAATCCGCCATAAATAGCATAGTCATAGGCTGAGAGTTTCACCAGCGCTTTCATTCCCGGACGTACATAAGCCACATCTCGTGGGCTGATATAAGCCTCAACCACCAGTTTTTCTTCTACTGGGACAATCTCCATAATATCTTGTCCGGCACTGATGACGCCACCAATAGTGTTGACTCGAATATTTTTTACAATTCCTTTCAGTGGCGAACGAATCAGGGAACGCTCTACCGGATCAGCCCGCATTGCCATATTTTCTCTGGCTTGTTGTAATTCTGACTGAACTCGCACCAATTCACTGTTGGCGTCGGTTACATATTTATTCTGCCGTTCCACAATTTGCAGTTGCAATTCACTGGATTGACGACGCATCCTCAGCACTTCTACTTCGGACACCGCACCTTTGGCAACCATCGGCGTTGTCATTGCAATTTCACGATCCAATAATGTTTTACTTTCGCTCAGGCTATTGATGGATTCTTTCAGAGCTTGTTTATGTGAGTTATAAACTGCAGTTTCCCGTTCAATCAGTTCTTGTGAGGTATCGTCAGCAAATTTGAGTTCGCGGTTATAGGCTTCGGCTTCCAAACGGGTTACAACTGCCGCTAAGTTCTGTACTTTAGCCTGACTTTCACGTAAACCGGCGGAGCTGCGAGTATCGTCCAATTTCAGTAATACCTGCCCCTTTTCGACCAAATCCCCTTCTTTCACCATCATTTCACTTAGAATACCCGGGTCTAGACTTTGAATCACCTGCTCACGGCTGCTTGGAATAATACTACCCTGTCCACGAGTCACTTCTTCCAAAGTGCTATTGTAAGACCAGATCACAAAAACCACTAAAAATGCAAATAATAGGATAATACTCCAAAATAGACCTTTATGCTTCTCCTGCTGGATTGCTGCATTCAGGTCAGTCAGCAACTTTAAATCTTGCTTACTGTATTGTTCCCTATGTTTTGCTTTTGGTTGTTGCTTGAGCTTATCTGCCTCCGCTTTTGTAACAACGTGATTTGATTTTTCTACTTTCGTTTCATTATCAGACATAATTTCTATACCTTAAAGCGTTGTATCTATGCGTGGCGAGGCAGTTTCTGCTGCTTGCTGCACTTCTTCTTTATTTGCTTGTGTTTTGGTTACGGTCGCCGTTTGTGGTGTTTGCTCCGCTGTGGCTTGTTGCTGTTGGGCATTTTTCTCATTTTCTGCCAGTCGTTTTAGTACTGCATCACGCGGACCGTCCATCACTACTTTGCCCTGCTCGATGATTACAATCCTATCAACAATCTGCAATACTTGTGGACGATGGGTGACAATTACCATGGTGCGATTACGACACCAATTTGCCAACACTCGTAACGCTTGGATTTCGCTGGCCTGATCAAGTGCGGTCGTCGGTTCGTCCAGCAACACCACTTTCGGATTGCGCAACAACATCCGCGCCAACGCAATTACCTGTTTTTGTCCGCCAGACAGACCGAGTCCATTTTCACCCAACGGCATATCCAAACCGCGTGGGTGATTACGGATTAACTTATCCAAACCAAATACCGTCAGTGCCCGAATCAAATCTTGGTCGGTTGAAAAACCGTCCATACGCGCCAAATCCATATTTTCACGCAGGCTACCCAAAAACAGGCGAGGATTTTGCTCTAATAATAAAATTTGATTACGCAAGAAACTTGGATCCAGTTGCCGTAGATCTACGCCATCCAGCGAAATGGTACCGCTATTTAGATCATATAAGCCGGATGCCGTTTTAAGTGCGGTTGATTTACCGCTGCCGATGCGTCCTAGGATACCCACTTTCTCTTTTGGTCTGATTGATAAATTTAAACTACTCAGTGCCGGTGCCCCGTCTTCACTATAAGAAAAAGAGACATTATTAAACTGAAGTTCACCGTTGACTTGATCCAAGGTGACATAGTTGCGATCACTGTCACGATCAGTTTTGCGCTCAACAATACCATTCACACCTTTTAACGCAACCCATGCCTGCTGAAAACGCACTGCCAATCCAGCAATTTGCCCGACCGGTGCTAATGCCCGTCCGGATAAGATCACCGCAGCAATCAATGCCCCCATGGTGATCTTTGAAGCTTGATCTTCACTGTGAATCAGATATGTACCATAAAGCACTAAAAATACGGTATTCAATTGCTGCATCGCAACCGCAAAATTGACCACAAAATTACTGACATCTTTCAATTTAATCGAAGATGCTGCAGCCGTTGCCGTGTAGTGATCCCAACGTTTTTGCGCCCATTTTGCCGCATTATTGGTTTTTAAAGTTTCCAATCCTTCGATTGCTTCTACCGCCAAACCTTGGCGCTGCGAAGACTCTTTCATCGATTCGTTGATATATTTAGCGAGTGGGCCTTGCGCCAAAAAGCCGACAAAAATAACTAAAGGAATAATAATGGACGGCACAATCGCTAAGCTGCCGGCGACCAACCAAATTACCGTGATAAATAAAAATAAAAACGGCAAGTCCACCAACGTTAGCAAACTGGCACTGGTCATAAAGTCACGCACTGACTCAAAATCACGTAAATTGCTGGCATACGAGCCGGAAGATGCCGGACGCTCTTGTAATTTTAGCCCAACCACTCGGCGAAACAACGCTGAGCTGATAATCAAATCGGCTTTTTTACCGGCAATATCGGTCAAGTGTCCCCGAATCATTTTCGCAATAAATTCAAAGCTGATCGCAATAAACACCCCAATACTCAACACCCACAAGGTATTGTACGCCTGATTTGGAATCACCCGATCATACACATTCATCACATACAATGAACTGACTAATGCCAAAAAATTGATGATAAACGTGGCTAAAATAACTTGATAGTAATAACGTTTAAAACGCCAGATTACTTTGAAAAACCAAGCTTTCGGCAATTTGTATTCCGGCAGCTCAGAACGCGAATCAATCCCGATTTTCGGTTTGATAAACCAACAGTAGCCTAAATAACCGTTGTTCAACTCTTGATGACTGATAAGTTGGGTCAAACCGTCTAATTGCTGAATTTTATACACTCGGTCTTGTCCATACCCCTCGATACTGACAATGACAGCCGCTTCTTCATTTTTTAACAACACCACAACCGGCATCGCCAATGAAGGAATATCCTCCAGCGGACGTTGTGAGATAGTGTTTTCAAAGCCTTCACTTTTTAAAAACTCTTGCAGTGAGGAAAAATTAATCCCCATATTGTTATCGCGGATAACATTTGCTGCCAAGGTTGCCACCGACAGTTGCGATCCCACCAACTGGGTTGCAAGAGACAGATTTTCAATAATCAATTTCATATGAATAATTCTTCTTGAGAGAGAGAAAAGCAATAAAAGCAGATATTTCTGCTTTTATTGTCGTTCGTGGTTATATGCTGTTATTTTCTCGCATTTTTCGGAAAGCCCGCCCATTCGGCAAGGGATCCTTGAGAGCGAAGATAATCCAATTTTGCTTTGCGCAAAGCCCCTTGGGTATTGACTTGTGCCATTTCAACATTAAACAGTTCACTGTGCGCATTCAATAATTCGATTAATGTTTTACGCGCCAAATCAAACTGTAACCGGTAAAACTCTATTACTCGGGTTGATGCCTCAATTTGTTTTTTAATGGTTTTTAATTGAATGGTGTTACGTTTAATATCCAATTGTGCCAAGTTGGTGGTTTCACGTAAATTACGCTCCACCCGATCCAACCGCTCTTTGGAGGAGGCGATCAAGTTGGCTTTTTCTCGGACTTCATAACTGGAAGTATGGTTAAATACATCCCAGTTGACATTGACACCAGCTTCCCGATCTTCAGTGGTTACCGTTGCTGTTAAATCAATTTTAGGCAGTTTTTTCAGTTTTGACAACTCGTGGTCTTTCATATTAGTTTCCAACTCAGCCATTTGTGCCTGATAGGTCGCTGTCAATTTACTGTCTTTAGCAGAATAATTTTTATACATCGCATCAACCGACAATTTGCTAAACGGATCTGTGAGATCTTTTTCGGTGATCTGACTACCGCTGTAACTTGCCAATTGTGTTAAATTTTGGTACATATCACGTTGATAATCATTGATTTCCTGCTCAACCAAAATCGCACGAGCTTCTGCTTGGGCATATTCAGATTCACGTCCTTCGTCATTGATAACAATATTGCCGATATCTGCCAAAATCTCGTTGTGGCGCTGTAAATTACGCTGTCCGACATCAATCCGCTCTTTTGCCAATAAGGCATTTAAATACAATTCGGAAATGGTATATGCTAACTCTTCACGACTTTCATAATATTTGAAGTTATAGTATTTTTCATTTTCTTTATTTTTTTCAACTTCTTTTTCAATTGCACCAAAGGCATATAAATTAATCGAACCACGTACTCCAGGCACTATTTTGCGATCTTTATAATCACTCTGATCTTTATGATATTGGGATAAGATTTTACTTCCGGTTAGCGATACCACCGGATAATGACCGCCTTTTGCCTGCTCAACCCGATCTTTGGCTGCGCCCAATTCGGCATCAGCTTCTTTTAATATGGGATCACTGACTAATGATTGAACTAATACATTTTTAAGTGAGTTGGTATAACCGATGGAACTAAAAAGCACTAATCCTGTGCCAACCAAAATTTGGCTGATAATCTTGCGTTTAAACATCAATAGTACTCCTGAAAGCCGTATATTTATTTAAAATCTATTGTATATTATTACAGTTTACATTAGTTCTAGATTTAAGCTAATAGAATTTACAAATTATTATGAAAGATAACTACCTTGA
>NZ_VDHF01000051.1:0-22437 GCF_006228025.1 Testudinibacter crocodili | reverse complement strand
GGCTATACAACGTTACTGACTTACGCCCAGCAAACTGAACTTCCTATATTTTTCAGCTATGAATCCTTATATGAAAAAAATTATCTTATTACTCAGGACGGGAAAAAAAAGTTATTTCGTGATATTATTACATTAGTAAAAGATAAAGGTTGTATAACATTATTACTTGAAGAATATAATGGAGAGTTATATCCTAATATATTATATACACCAAAATATAATCAGAGTAAAAAATAATGACATAATCGGGTGTTATTTTTACAGTCGGGTGAGTCGAGGTTTCAGTGTCGCCAATATTAAAAGAGATGAAAAGTGCGGTAGCCGAAGTGCCGCTTTACAGTAACAAACGAGCGCAGCGTGCCGCCTTGAGCAGCTTTATGGGAGCGGTGGTTGATTGGTACGATTTTTTGCTGTACGGCATTGTTGCCGCCTTGGTATTTAATCATCAGTTTTTTCCCAATATTAGTCCAGCGATGGGTACGCTGGCGGCGTTTGCCACTTTTGGCATCGGCTTTTTATTCCGCCCGTTGGGTGGCGTGGTATTCGGGCATTTCGGCGATAAACTCGGGCGTAAAAAAATGTTGGTGCTGACCGTCGTTCTTATGGGCGGTTCGACGGTGTTGATCGGCTTGCTGCCTAATTTTGAGGCTATTGGTTGGGCGGCGCCGGTGTTGTTGGTGATACTGCGTGCGATTCAAGGCTTTGCCGTCGGCGGCGAATGGGGTGGTGCGGCATTGATGGCGGTCGAAAGCGCCCCGCCGGGCAAAAAAGCGTTTTACAGCAGCGGCGTGCAAGTCGGTTATGGTGTCGGCTTAATGCTGGCGACCGGCAGCGTATCACTGATTATTTACTTTTTCGGTAACGAAGCTTTTCATCAATGGGCATGGCGGATTCCGTTTGTTGCTAGTGTGATGTTGCTGTTGGTGGCGTTGTGGATTCGGCGCAATCAGCAGGAATCAACTGAGTTTGAGCAAACGGTGGTCAATACCCAAAAACAGGTTCGGCGGATGCCGATTATCGAAGCGGTCACTCGCCACCCGAAAGCCTTTTTATACATTATCGCCCTGCGTTTCGCCGAATTATTGACCATGTACCTGGTCACTAATTTTGCCTTGAACTACTCGACCGTGCATTTGGGGATGTCGAGCAGTGTTTTTCTCAACATCGGTTTATTGGTCGGCGCAGTCAGTTGTGTCAGCATACCGCTCTTTGCCAAAATTGCCGATCATTACGGCTACCGTCGGATGTGCGTCGGTGGCGGGATTATCGGCGCATTGAGTGCGGTGCCGTTCTTTTTGGCAATGGAACAGGGCAATCTGTTGTTGATTTACCTGTTTGCGATTCTACTTGCCAATATTGCCCACGATATGGTGGTGAGCGTGCACCAACCGCTGTTCACTGAGTTTTTCGGCACGGCTTACCGTTATAGCGGTGCCGGAGTGGGTTATCAGGTTGCCAGTATTGTTGGCGGCGGCTTTACCCCGTTTATTGCCGCAGCATTGATGACTTGGTATGACGGTGCTTGGTATCCGGTGGCGATCTATCTGATGGTGGGGTGTTTATTAACCGCGCTGGCGGCGGCAAGTATGCCAAGCAAAAAACAGGCATAAAATAGGTATAAAACAGACTTAGATTCAACAACCAATTGCAATAAATTGAAAGTTGAACAGGTGGTGTAAATCCGTTACCTTGCCCAAGCCGAAGTGGAGTGGATTGCGCAGAGGCTTAATAATCTGCCGAGAAAATCATTGGGTTGGCGGACACCGTCTGAGGTGTTCGCCAGTGTGATTAATCTTGTAATTGGTTGTTGAATCCAAGAAATATAAAAAGCTTGCCGATTAAAATATATCTTTTTGTTGTCTGCGCTTCTGTTAAGCATATCGACCGCAGCGTTAATCCCAGATACTCATATAAAACCGTGCAAAAACCGCACTTTGTGATAAAAGTGCGGTAGCTTATTGCTATTTCAGCTAATTTTAGTCGTTAGCTGCAACGGTTTTTTTAAGGGTGAAGCGCTTCTTTCAGTAGTTTGGCGGATTGCTCAAGTTTTGTTTTGCGTGCACTCAAATTGTCTTTCATTTGATCGATACGCGCCTGAACTTTCGCTTTGTTTTCCGCTTTAGCATCTTTGAGCTGGGTTTCTGCTTGTTTAATTTTTGCTTCAGTTTCAGATTTGGTATTATCCAGTTTTGATGTCCATGCGGCTTTTTTATCTGTGATTTTTTGCTTCACTTTATCAAGATGTTGTTTGATTTCCGCTTTTTTATCATCTTTGGCTGCTTTCCAATCGGCTTCCAAAGCGGCAGCTTCTGCTTGATCAGCAGCCAAATCGCTCGCCCATTGCGCATCTTCGATCGCTGCTCGGGTTTTACGGAATATTTTTCCGCCAACTTCAGTCAAAGCAGCATCGACTGGTGCTGTCCATTCTTCGTCAATCTCAGCGGCTAATGCGACTTTGCCCGGCGCTAGTACCTGCGCAACATCATCAACAAAACGGGCATCAACACCGCTTTCGTATAAATCGGCAAATGCACCGCTCAATCCGCCAATTGATGCGCCGATTGCCACCCCTGCCGGGCCAGCCAATACGCCAACTAATCCGCCTACCAGCAGTCCGATGGCGGTAGAGGCAATACCTTTGTCGTTTATTTGATGGACTTTAATACTGCCGTCGTTGTTTTTTTCAAATATGCTGTCTGAGTAAAGCGTGATATCGCCACTTTCGTGCAGCTGTTGCAAACGGCTTAATCCGGAGGCGGCATCAATTTCGGTATTAAAAACCGCAATAATAATTTTATTCATATAGATATTCCCTTTGTTTGAGTGGAAAAAGGTGATTGGGTTTGTTTGAAATCTATACTTTTCGCGAGAAGCTTTATCATTATAAAATGACAGCATGTAGGAATAAATGCTCCAAAATGCAAAACAGTTTTTACCTTAGTGAAAAAAATTAAAGAAAATTTTCTGTTAATATTTAGTCAGTTAATTACGGGTATTTAATATTAGACTCGGCAGGACATTACATTACCGGAAATGCGCATATAAAAATGACAAATAAAATACAGCAAATTAAATTATTTACACACATCGTTGAAACCGGCAGTTTTTCACGGGCTGCCGAGATTATGAATATTTCCAACGGTGCGGCATCTCGGCAAATGCGAGATTTGGAAAAAAGCCTTGATACCGCACTTTTACGGCGCACAACGCGTTCGCTTGAAGTGACGCATGAAGGTCGAGCTTACTATGAAAAATGTTTGTCGATACTCGCCGATTTAAATGAATTTGATGCAATGTTTCGCCAAAATCCGACAAATATCAGCGGACCGATACGAATGGGAATGGAGCAAAGCGGCGCCCAACATATTGTTATCCCGCGGTTATCTGAATTTCTACAACGTTATCCAAATATCAGCGTCGAGCTGTTGACGCAGGATATGCTGACCAATCCGTTGGCTGATGGTTTTGATTGCATGTTGCGTACTGGGCATTTGCTGGATGGGAACTATATTGCCAAACCACTCTATCGTTTGGTGAAAGTCAATTGTGCCAGCCAAGATTATCTTTCCCGTTATGGCACACCAATGCAACTAACCGATCTGCCAAACCACCGCTTTGTTCGTTTTCGTCAATTGCCGGAAGGTTTTGAATATTTCGATTCCGGTAAACGTGATTATATTGCGATGCCTTCCGATATCAGTGTTAATAACCTGACTTCATTAAGTAATGCGGCGACTGCTGGAATGGGAATTATCCAGACTTACCGCTATCTGGTTGAACCGTTGCTTACAAGTGGCTGTTTAGTTGAAATTTTACCGCAATTTCGAGCTGAATCGCTGCCGGTATGTTTGCTTTATCCGCATAAATCACCGCCACAACGTGTTCGGGTATTTATGAATTGGTTGGAAAATGTTATTGCGGAATATATCCAAAAAAATCCTAAAATTGTTGAGAGCTACTATTAGGGCGTAAAATTGAGCCTCAGCAAAAGCAGACCAAAATGAGCCGCATCGATCTCGAAAGTGGTTTTATGACCCGAGATAACTAATTGATGCGGCTTTTTTGATCGCAGTGCTTAGAAGCCGACACTTAGAAGCGATAGGCGATATTCAGATAGGCCTTATTGCCTTTTTCCTGTTGATAGCCGTTGTGCTGCCAACCTAATGTTGCCTGCCAAGCGTAGTAGTTGACTGCCAGCGCCAGTTGTGTCCGCAAATGAGCACGCTGGGTGGCGGTAGCCGTTTGGGTGATTGTTACGTTATCTAGCTGACTGCTGACATCAAGCGGGCGGGAAGCTAAGTGCTGGATATAGGCAACCGAAATACTCGGCACCAACAGCCAGTCGGCATAGCGCAAAGTGCGGTCTAGCTTCAGATCCAGCAGTGCATTGACTTCGCTTTGGCGAATACCGCCGGTACGCAGCGCCAGCTCGCTATGGTGTTCGTTAAAGCCTTTCAGTTTCAGGCGGTTGAGTTGTACGCCGATTGTCGGTTGCAGCGACCAATCGTTGTGTTGCCATACATAACCCACACTTAAACCGAGGTTACCGTTCCAGCCGTGGGTTTTGCCTTTAGCGGTGGTGGTTACGCCGTTAAAGTGGCGTTGTTGCTTGTAGTTGATGGTTGCCAAAGACAAATCGCCTTCGATAAACCAGTTTGGTGCCAAGCCCAGATAATAGCGTCCGCCAGCAGAAAAACGAGTTTCACCTATATCGGCGCTGGCGTTAGTTTGGTTTATATCGAAGCGGTTATTGGCTAAAGCCAGGCTCAGCAATGCCCGTTCGGACAGCATTTTGTTGATGCCCAACGTCAGTTGTTTGGCGTTGTATTTCACCGCCGTACCATGCTGATTTGCCTGATAGCGGCTGTTATCACGTCCGTTTTCCGTCCACACTTGCCATTCACCATTTTTCAAGGTTGTGGCTGTTGACAATTGACGATGTAACAAAGTGCGGTTTAATGCCGCTTGATCGAGCAGATAACTGATTCCGTTGGCATAAATACTGTTGCCCAAATTTGCGGGCAAGCCTTGCCAATCGCCGCTTTGCAAAGTGCGGTTCAGCCATTGGTTGTAATTGCTGCGGCTGAATGCCAGACGGCTGTCACGTAATTGGTTTAAGGCGTTGATTGCCGCAGCTTCATTGCGGTTGGCGCTGTTGGTGGTTAAGGTTGCCGTATTGACGTTCAGCACAACGGCGTTCTGCGCAAACTGCAAATCATAGCGCAAGCCTTGAGTTAATAGCGCTTGCGGTTGAATCAGGGCAGAAAAGCCGCCGCTGTAGCTTGCGCCGTTTTCTAGTTGTAGCAAGTGCGCTGCGGTCTGCCCGGTTTTTGCTTGGGTAGCGTTCAGCTCGGTAGTCAGTTCGGCAGTGGTCAGTCGCCCAGCCAACCGCACTTTTGCCGCTTTCCCATCGGCAATAATGCCCTGCGGTGCTTGCAGCGCCAACAAAGTCGTATCTCCTAATGTTAGTGGTCGTAAAAAGCGCATGCCTTCGGCGTACAGGGTTCCGCTAATGTCGGTTGCAGCGTCAATAACACCGTCGCCGCTTAAGCTGCCTTGCGCTTTGATTTGCACGGTTTGGCTTTGCAGGCGTTTGTTGATTTCCAGATTGCCGTGCTCAACCAACGCATTTTCCGTTAAATGGGTATCACCCAGCAGCGTCAGCCCACCTGCGGCAACGGTAATCCCTTTTAAGTGGTTACTGTCGCCAGCCAATGTCAGCCTTGCCGCTCCTTGTTTCGTCAGGCGCCCTCCGGCACTTAGGCTGTTCGACCAGCGATCATCTTGTTTCAGGCTGTAGCTTTCATCAGCGAGTAACTGTGCCGGCCCATTGATTGCTTTGCTCAGATTCAGCATGCCCCAACCGAATTGGTCATCAACGCCTTTACTCCCCAAATCAGTAGCGGTGGTGAGCATAACATCACGTATCTGCGCCATACTCATATAATCAAAGCGTTGTTTCAACACTGCGGCGGCGGCACTGACCGCTGGTGCTGCATAAGAGGTACCTTCTTCAATGGCAAAGGTATAATCGATTTCATCGGCTTGCGGATCGCCTTTTGCTGCTAGCAATACCATGCTGCCGGGGGCTGCGATACACCAGTTTTTGCTGACGCCGCAATGATTAGAATAGCTTTCCAGCCGGTGATCTGCGCTGACTGCAATCACCGATAGATAGTGCTTCTCCATTTGTGGGAAATAGCGTGGTAATGCGGCCAAAATTCCCGGTTGGCGTTTTGATTCGTTGCCGGCGGCAAAAACCTGTAAAATCCCTTTTTCGGTTGCCCGTTGTAAACTATTGATTAGCACGTTGGATAAATCCAGTGTGCCTTTATATTCGCGATCCATCTCATCCACACGGTTAGAAATCGGATCTTCATTCCAACTATGGTTCATCACATGCAGTGTCGTTGTTTTATCAATCATATTATTGATAGCACCGGCAAACATGGTGCGTGACAGCGGATTTTTACCGAGCAGCAATTTTTTGTCTTGTTGCTGATCGCCGCTATCTGCGATTGGATCATGGGTTGCTTCGTAGGAAGTCTGATATAAGGTTGCACCTTTTGCGATGCCGCCAAAATAATCCAGTTGTGAATTGAATTTGGATTTTTGTGCGTCAGCGACAATAACCCCGCTTACTTCTCCGCCGTGGCTGCTATAAATCAATTTTTCACTATTCTGATCTTCTGCCACTGCCAAGAGGTTCGGGTCAAAGGTGTAAGGTTTGCCGTTCAGTGTTAGTGCGAAAGGCAATGGAATGATATTTTGCTTATTTTTCAATAAAGGGTGCTGGTTAAAAAATCCGGTATCGACTACACCGATCACCACGCCGTTGCCGTTATAACGGGCTGCAATATTATCTGTCAAGCCAATCGCTTCTTTTGGTTGTTTCAAATAGGAAGCTAAAGCTTCTTGATCTTTACTTAAGGGGGTGGCTTGAACTTGAGCGCCAAAGAGGGCAGTACTGATCACTAAATTCAAGTAAGATGGGTTAAATTTAAACATTAAAACTCCTGCTTTATTATTATAAATATGGGGGCTGCTGTTTTTTAAAATCATACTGATGAAAACGAGTTAACAATCGTTTTCAGCTCCAAAAGACGGCGACACTTTATGCAATAAAAAAAGTAACGGCAAGGTATTATCTGTAATTTAACTGAACAATCACAATGATTTACCTTAAGATAAGGGGGATGTCTATTTTTTATAATCCGGGTAAATCGGCATAAAGAAGAGTGCTGTAGTGAGCATAAAAAAGCAGCCCGAAAGGGCTGCGGTTGATAAATCAGTGTAATGTGATATGAAAAGTGCGGTTAGTGCCGGGTATCCTGCTCTTCTTCATCGTCATAATCATCATCTTCATCATCTTCATCGAAAAACTCGCCGTCGTTGCCGTACTCGTCGTCGTCGGCATTCGGATCTTCAAAATAGGTTCCCCAGCCGTCGTAAAGACCGCCGTGTTTTTCGATCAGGGGAATCAGTTCTTCTTGTTGTGCGCCGATTAATTCGGCTTTCAATTCGATCTCGCTGATGATGTCGCAGCAGAAAATATCATGCCCGTCTTCATCTTCCAGCTCTTCAGCTTCGGACACTTCGTAACCGGCTTTGAATGCGTCAACTGCGATTTTTTCCAGCTTGTCGAAATCACGATGCGAGACGTGGTGCTCGATGATGTATAGCGCTTGTGGATCGCTGCCGTCGTTCAGCAAATCTTGGATAATCTCTTGAGTTTCTTGCAATCGTTCGGCTTTACTCGGTTTCATAGCCTCTCCTTTAAATATGAAGTTGAATTTACCGTTTCATTGTAAGGCTCGGCTACAAATAGCACAATGGAATTTTAGGGTCTGTTGATGTAGTGGCGGAAAGCAAAGTGCGGTTTTAAACCGTTTTTTAGATAATCGCTTTTTTAAACAACCACTTTTTAAAAAACAGTTATCCACTTGTTAAGATTTAATTCGAGTTTGCACAATGTGTGATCTAGATCACTCTTTAGAGGTAAATAACGCTTAAATATTTGCTTCAAGCGCCTATAATTTTTCCCAGAAAATTTTTTAATTTATTAACTTTAGGAGAAATCACTATGAGCAAAACAACAGCGGATGTTGCTGTCAGTCCGGCACAGGCGGAAGTCAATCATTTGGTTGAAAACGGTCTGATTGCCCTTGAAGAGTTTCGCAAGCTGAATCAAGAGCAAGTGGACTATATTGTGGCGAAAGCCTCAGTTGCCGCACTGGATCAGCACGGCGTGCTGGCGCTGCATGCGGTCGAAGAGACTGGCCGTGGCGTGTTTGAAGACAAGGCTACTAAAAATTTATTCGCCTGCGAATATGTGGTGAATAATATGCGCCGTTTGAAAACTGTCGGCGTGATCAGTGATGATGATGTCACCGGGATTACTGAAATTGCCGATCCAGTTGGAGTGGTTTGCGGAATTACCCCGACTACCAATCCGACCTCAACTGCGATTTTCAAGGCGTTAATCGCGTTGAAAACCCGTAACCCGATTGTATTTGCATTCCACCCGTCGGCACAACAATGTTCTGCCCATGCGGCGCGTGTGGTGTATGAAGCAGCAGTCGCTGCCGGGGCACCGAAAAATTGCGTGCAGTGGATTGAAAAACCGTCGATGGAAGGCACTGCGGCATTGATGAAACACCCAGGCATCGCCACTATTTTAGCTACTGGCGGCAATGCAATGGTGGAAGCGGCTTACTCCTGCGGCAAACCGGCATTGGGCGTCGGCGCGGGTAATGTGCCGGCGTATGTGGAAAAAACCGCTGACATCAAACAAGCGACTCACGATATTGTGATGTCCAAATCGTTTGACAACGGTATGATCTGTGCCAGTGAACAAGCAGCGATTGTCGACAAAGAAGTGTATGACGAATTTGTCGCTGAGATGAAATCTTATGGCGTGTATTTCGTCAATAAAAAAGAAAAAGCCCTGTTGGAAGAATTTATTTTCGGCGTGAAAGCCAACAGCAGCAACTGCTCCGGTGCCAAATTGAACCCGAATGTAGTGGGCAAATCTGCTTTCTGGATCGCACAACAAGCCGGTTTCAGCGTGCCGGAAAAAACCAATATTCTGGCGGCTGAATGTGCGTTAGTCGGGGAAAAAGAGCCGCTGACTCGTGAAAAACTGTCGCCGGTGCTGGCGATCTTAAAATCGGATTCAACCGAAAAAGGCTTTGAACTCTCGGAACAAATGGTGAATTTCCATGGTTTGGGCCACTCTGCTGCTATTCATACCAAAGATGCCAAGATCGCCAAAGAATATGGTGAACGAGTGAAAGCGATTCGGGTGATTTGGAATTCACCGTCCACTTTCGGCGGTATCGGCGATGTGTATAACTCCTTCCTGCCTTCCCTGACGTTAGGTTGTGGTTCTTATGGTAAAAATTCCGTCGGCAACAACGTAAGTGCGGTGAATCTTTTAAATATCAAACGGGTTGGCAGACGGAGAAATAATATGCAGTGGTTTAAAGTGCCTTCAAAAATCTATTTTGAACGTGACTCTATTCAATATTTACAATCAATGAAAGGCGTGGAGCGCGTGGTGATCGTCACCGACCGCACGATGGTCGATTTGGGCTTTGTGGAAAAAATTGCCCATCAATTGACCACACGTGGCAACCATGTGACGTATCAACTGTTTGCTGATGTTGAGCCGGATCCAAGCATCGAAACCGTGCGTCGCGGCACCGAATTGTTGCGCAACTACCAGCCGGACACCATCATTGCGTTGGGCGGCGGCTCGGCGATGGATGCGGCAAAAGTGATGTGGCTGTTCTATGAGCAACCGGAAGTAGATTTCCGTGATTTGGTACAAAAATTCATGGATATTCGCAAGCGGGCGTTCAAATTCCCGCAATTAGGGCGCAAAGCGAAATTTATCGGCATCCCGACTACGTCCGGTACCGGTTCTGAAGTGACCCCGTTTGCGGTGATCACCGAAGGCGATAAAAAATACCCGATTGCGGATTATTCGTTGACCCCGACCATTGCGATTGTCGATCCGTCATTCACCATGAGCGTGCCGGCACACGTGACTGCCGACACTGGTTTAGATGTGTTGACCCACGCCACCGAAGCCTATGTGTCCACCTTGGCGAACGACTTTACCGACGGTTTGGCATTGCAAGCGATTAAACTGGTGTTTGAATATTTAGAGCGCTCGGTGAAAAACGGCGCCTCTGATCCGGAAGCACGTGAAAAAATGCATAACGCCTCAACCATCGCAGGGATGGCATTTGCCAACGCCTTCTTGGGCATGAATCACTCGATGGCGCACAAAATCGGCGGTCGTTTCCACACCCCTCACGGTCGCACCAATGCGATTTTGATGCCGCATGTGATCCGTTATAATGGCACTCGCCCGCAAAAAACCGCAACTTGGCCGAAATATAACTACTACAAAGCCGATGTGAAATACCAAGAAATCGCCAAAATGTTAGGCTTGCCAAGCACAACGGCAGCGGAAGGCGTTGAATCTTTTGCTCAAGCGTGTTCTGATTTGGCACAAAAAGTCGGCATCAAAATGTCGTTTAAAGATCAAGGTCTCAACGAACAAGAGTGGATGGACAGCCGTCGTGATATCGCCCTGTTGGCATTTGAAGACCAATGCTCCCCAGCCAATCCACGCTTACCAATGGTGGAAGATATGGAGCAGATCTTAACCAAGGCGTTTTATGGTGATAAGTAAAACGACACGTTAGTTTTAGCTCAATAAACAAAACCGCACTTTACTAGTCTAATAAGACTGGTGAAGTGCGGTTTTTTAGTGGTTATATGATTAATTATGTGTTTTTTGATAAAATAATAAAATTCTCAGAACAAAACTGATTAATCCGAGAAATTGGACCAATAATAACGCATTATTATTGGCTGTTTTTATAACCGCACTTTAATAGACTATTTATGTTTGATATTGGGATTCAGATGGATAACCGGATTGTCAGAGAACATGAAGTGATCCATACTTATTTCAAAATCATCATTGGCACCGTTAAATAACATTTGCTTAGTATTTTCCAGGTGTTGCCACATTGCTATTTTGGCGGCTTCTGCATCTTTACGCATTAGGGCATCCAGAATTTTATCATGTTCATCACACCAACTGTCGATTGAGCGGGCATCAATATGTTCATGTAATTTTAGCCAATATGGATTTAATGTTCTTTGCCGCCACATCTCTTGAACGATGGTGACTAATGATGAATTGCGAGTGATTTTGGCAATACGGGTATGAAATGCCAAATCCCATTCGGAGTCTCTAAAGCGGTCTTCCTGACGGGCATTTTTTTGAATTTCCAATAATGCAACCATATCCTCTTTAGTGACCTGTGTTGCTGCAAACTCAGCAATATTACTTTCGATCAGTTGCCTTGCTTGTAACAACTCAAATGGCCCACAGGTTGCGAACTCTAGCCCTTTTCCCGGCAAGATAACATCATCGGGTTTGTTGGAGATAACATGAATCCCAGATCCTTTTCTGACTTCAACATACCCCTCGACTTCCAACGAAATAATTGCTTCTCTGACAACGGTTCGGCTGACATTCATTTCTTCGACAATAGAACGTTCCGGCGGCAATTTGTCGCCCACCGGATAAATTCCGGTTTCGATTCTGGTTTTTAACACCTGAGCCAGTTGTTGATATAGCCTTTGATTCTCAATCCATTCCATTTTTTGTTCCTTCCGGCTGGAATATATTATACAAATTAAAAGTACCTCTATTGTAGACATGAGGTACTTGTCATACTTTTTGTATTCTACATCATTCCAAGCAGCTTAGGTAATACCAATGAAATATCTGGAATATAGGTCACTAAGAATAAGGAGATCAGCAAGATAGAGAAGAATGGCAGCATTGGTTTAATCAGATTTTGTAGTTTCACGCCGGAAACCGAACAGCCAACGAACAGTGCACTACCGACAGGCGGGGTACATAAGCCGATACAGAGATTAAAAATCATCATAATCCCAAAATGTACCGGATCCATTCCCATTTCTGTCACGATTGGTAAAAAAATTGGAGTAAAAATCAGCACAGCCGGGGTCATATCCATGAATATCCCGATCATCAGTAAGATGATGTTGATAATTAACAGAATGATAATTAAGTTATCTGAGATGCTAATCAATAAATCATTTATCATATAAGGAATATCGGCATTGGTCATAATCCAAGACATCGATACCGATACCCCAACTAAGAATAAAACAATAGAAGTTGTGATCACCGCATCTAAAATAATCGATGGTAAATCTTTCAGTTTAATTTCGCGATAAATCAACACGGATAAAACAAAAGTATAGACAACTGCGATGGCAGAGGCTTCTGTTGCAGTAAAAATTCCGCCTAAGATCCCACCGATAACCACCACAACCATCAACAAACTTGGTATCGCATCTAACATATACTTAATAAACAGGTTTAATGTCGGTTTTTCCAAAAGCGGATAATTGCGTTTTTTAGCCAAAACATAGTTAACTAACATAATTCCAAAACCCATCAGGAAACCTGGGAGATAACCAGCCATAAATAAGGTGGCAACGGAAATTCCGCCGGCGGTTAAGGCATAAACAATCATGACGTTTGATGGTGGAATTAACAAACCTGAAATGCAAGAGGTGACATTAATGGCAGCTGAATAGGCGGGATCATAACCGGCTTTTTTCTGGAGCGGCGCCATGGTTCCGCCTACTGCCGCTGCGGCTGCCACAGCAGAGCCAGAAATAGAGCCGAACATCATATTTGCCATCACATTAACATGGCCAAGTGAGCCGGGAACGCGTCCGACCAACACTTGAGAGAAATTGATTAACCGAATTGCAATACCACCGCTGTTCATCATAGAACCGGCAAGAATAAAAAACGGAATAGCCAATAAAGAGAAGCTATCCAAGCCGGTAGCGATTTTTTGACCCGCGGTAATTACTGTCACATCGGTGGGCAACATTAAGCTGCCGGTAACAATAGTTGAAATACCAATAGAGAAGGAGATCGGTACACCGATGAAAACCAAGATGATAAATGATAACAGCATTATCATTGGTATAAACCACTCCCAAGACGTTAACCATTCCATCATTTTTCCCCTTTCGTACTATTTAGTTTCGTTATGTTATCGCAGGTAAACAATAGACTATAAAACATCATCAAGATTCCGCTTAAAGGCAAAGCAATATAAACATAAGCCATTGGTAATTGCATCGAAGGAGAAATTTGTCCCGAAGCATATACTTTGGAAACCAACGTGCCTCCGCCATACACCATGACACTCAATGCAAATAGAAAAATAAAAATATTAATCACAATATTACTTAACTGTTTCTTTTTGCCGCTTAGATTGTGAGTAAACAGATCGATAGACAGATGACGTTGCACACCGACTGTATAAGCGGCGCCTAACAATCCAACCCAAATCATACTGAAGCGGGCTATTTCATCTGTTACTGTACTAGGTGTTTGTAATACATAGCGGCTAAAAACCTGCCAACTAACACACATAACCAATAACACCATGACCACAATAGAAAAGCTTGAAATAAACAAGTCTATCGGTTTTTTTATTTTCTCGATTTGCATATGAGTGCCCTTTTTACTGGTATGAAAAAGTTATTTAGCTTCTTCGGTTTTAATTGCTTCCATTAGTGTTGATAAATTAGGATCTTTAGCAAAATCATCGTAAATTGGTGCTAAAGCATTACGAAACGGCTGTTTGTCCACTTCGATGAAGGTTGCACCTAATTTTTCAGATTCTGCTTTAGAGCGAATTACCTCTTCATCCCATAATTTTTGTTGCAAAATTTCAGAGTCTTTTGCTGCTTGCATCAGTAGTGTTTGTTGTTCTGGGCTTAGCTTATCCCAAGTGCTATTGGCAATGACTAAATAGTCCGGTACGCTGACACGTTCATCTTGTGAATAAAATTTGGCGACTTCAACATGGCGGGTTTGGTAGTAAGACGGAATATTGTTTTCTGCTCCATCGATTACACCTTGTTGGATTGCGGTATAGACTTCCCCAAATGGAATCGGCACGGGTGAAGCTCCTAAAAGTTCCATTGACTTATTAGTAGTTGGTGTCGGAACAACCCGAATTTTCATGCCTTTTAAATCAGCCGGAGAATGAATTGGTTTTTTGGCATAGAAGCTGCGTGTACCGGCAACATAAGACGCAATAATTTTAAAACCGCTATCTTGTGATTTTGCCGTAATTTGCTCTCCAATTGGTCCAAACAGCACACGTTTAAAGTGCTCTTCATCGCTGAAAAGATAAGGCAGGCTAAAAATCGCAAATTCACTGACAAAAGGTTCTAGCTCACTGGCACTGGCTTTCGTCATGTCTAATGCTTTATTTTGTACCATCTCTATCGTTTCGCGCGGACTACCCATTTGACTGCTTGGGTAGATTCTCAAATTGAGTTCACCATTAGATTTTTCTTTTAAATCTTTTGCTAATTGATCCAGAGCTTGATGCACAACGTGGGATTGATCCAAATTATGCGCCAATTTTAATGTGACCCGAGCAGCCAAAACCTCTACAGAGGTTGCCAATAATGGTAAAGCTACATACAGACTGGCTAGTAACGGTTTAAATTTCATCAGAATCTCCTTAATTGATTTGAAAGATGTCATATATGTTGGTAGGTGAGAATGTTTATATTCCATTTCAAGAGATTATCTTGGAAGGATTACATAATAATCAGTATTACCAATTGAAGACATCGGCATCTTACCACTAAAAATCATTGACGTTATTTTCCTATTTCTACAAATGTGAGTGATATCACATAAAATAATAATATATATTTTTGTTATTGGTATAACAAGATTGCTGTGATATAACGTGCAATAAATTCACTACCTGATTGAAGGGGGATAAACAATGAGCGCTTTTCTAACGGAAAACTTCCTGCTTGATACTGAGTTTTCACAAAAACTCTACTTTGATTATGCGGTTAATCAGCCAATTTTTGATTACCACTGCCATCTTCCACCAGAACAAATTGCAATTGATTATCAATTTAAAAATTTGTATGACATCTGGTTGAGGGGTGATCACTATAAATGGCGGGCAATGCGTACTCATGGAGTCAGTGAACAATTATGTACTGGGGATAGCTCGGATTATGACAAGTTTATCGCTTGGGCCAAGACCATACCGCATACCATTGGTAATCCGCTTTACCACTGGACACATTTAGAATTGAGACGGCCATTTGGGATTACCGATATTTTATTATCAGCTGATACCGCTGATGACATTTGGAATCGCTGTAATGCTATGTTGGCAACAAAACCCTTTTCAGCCAGGGGCATTATGCAGCAAATGAATGTTAAATTCGTTGGCACAACCGATGATCCGATTGATGATTTGCAGCATCATAAAACCATTGCGGAAGACCGCACTTTTGGTATTAAAGTAGCGCCAAGTTGGCGTCCGGATAAAGCATTTAATATCGAATTGGATACCTTCAATGATTATATCGAAAAACTGGCACGGGTTTCCGATACGGATATCAGTTCCTTTACCGCACTTTGCGATGCGTTGAAAAAACGGATGGATTATTTTGCAGCTCACGGCTGCAAAGTATCCGATCACGCTTTGGATGTTGTGCTTTATGGTGAAGCGGACGAAGCCACTCTCAATACTATTCTAAGTAAGCGTTTAGCTGGGCAGTTGCTGACTCAACCAGAAGTGGCACAATTTAAAACGGCAGTATTGGTATTCCTGAGCGGCGAATATTCTCGTAGAGGATGGGTGCAACAATATCATATCGGTGCCATACGCAACAATAATAGTTTTATGTTCAAACAATTAGGTCCGGATACCGGATTTGATTCGATTAATGATGAACCTATTGCCCGGGCGCTTTCCTGTTTGCTTAATGCACAAGCCAAAAATGATGCATTACCAAAAACCATCCTGTATTGCTTAAATCCTAGAGATAACGAAGTGATTGCCACGATGTTGGGTAATTTCCAGCAAGGCGGTGTTGCCGGCAAAATGCAGTTCGGCTCAGGATGGTGGTTTAATGACCAAAAAGACGGCATGTTGCGTCAAATGACCCAATTGAGCCAACTGGGATTATTGAGTCATTTTGTTGGTATGTTGACCGATAGCCGTAGCTTCTTGTCTTACACTCGCCACGAATATTTCCGTCGCTTGCTATGCCAAATGCTCGGACACTGGGTCAGAGATGGCGAAGCCCCAGCTGATTTAGCGTTACTTGGCAACATGGTTTCCAATATCTGTTTTGATAATGCGAAGAAGTACTTTGCGATTGAATTAAATTAATACAGGAAAGAAAAAGAAATGAAACAACTTAATCGTCAAAACTTCCCCGGCCCTCAATACCCGACCAAAATTATCCAGTTTGGTGAAGGCAATTTTTTGCGGGCGTTTATCGACTGGCAGATTGATATTTTAAATGAGAAGACCGGATTAAATGCGGGGATTACTGTTGTCCGTCCGATTGACAGCGATTTTCCGCCGTCGTTGAACACGCAAGACGGGCTTTATACTACGATTATTCGTGGCTTGAATGAGCAGGGTGAGGCGGTGAAAGAGGCGCGTCTCATACGCTCGGTCAATAATGAAATTAATGTGTACCGAGATTTCGCCGATTATTTGGCGCTTGCTCGTGATGAAAATATTCAGCTCGTGTTTTCCAATACCACTGAAGCGGGAATTAGTTATAACGAACAAGATCAATTCAGTGATACACCACCGAGTAGTTATCCGGCGAAACTGACCCGTTTATTGTTCGAACGCTTTGCCCATTTTAACGGTGCGCCGGATAAGGGCTGGACGCTATTACCGTGTGAGCTGATTGATTATAACGGCGAAAAATTGAAGGAGCTGGTGCTGAAATATGCGGCGCAATGGCAGTTGCCACCGCACTTTGCGCAATGGATTGAACAGAGTAATACTTTTTGTTCCACCTTGGTCGATCGCATTGTCACCGGTTATCCGCGTGATGAAGTGACTGCGCTTGAACAGGCGTTCGGCTATCAAGATGCGTTTTTGGATACCGCCGAATATTTTTATCTGTTCGTGATCCAGGGACCGGAATCGGTTAAACAGCTGCTGAATTTAGATCACGTTGCGATGAATATTTTGGTCGTGGACGACATCAAACCGTATAAAGAGCGTAAAGTGGCGATTTTGAACGGGGCGCATACCGCACTTGTGCCGGTGGCATATTTGGCGGGCATGGATTATGTCGGCGAAAGTATGGAAGATCCGCAATTACGCGAGTTTGTGGAGCAAACCATTCATCAGGAAATCATCCCGGTGCTATCGTTACCGCAAGCCGAGCTGGAACAGTTTGCCGATGCGGTGATCAACCGTTTCCGCAACCCGTTTATCAAACATCAGTTACTTTCGATTTCCTTGAACAGTATGACTAAATATGTCACTCGTATTTTGCCGCAGTTATTGGCTTATCACCAAAAATTCCATCGTTTACCGGAGCGCTTGACGTTTGCTTTAGCGGCATTAATCGCTTTTTATCGTGGTAAGCGTAATGGCGAAGCGATCCCGTTAAATGATGATCAATTCTGGTTGGATAACTATGTACTTTGGTGGCAACAGCTTGAACAGCAGCAGATTTCCGTAGCGCAGCTGGTCAGTAATGTGCTGCGACAACAAGAACATTGGCAGCAGGATTTAAATGAAGTGCCGGGCTTGACGTTGCAGTTGACCGAGCAGGTGCAGGCGATTTTAACTGACGGTATGCGCACCGCACTTCGGGTTTATTGCAAGGATTAAATAATAATGAAACAGTTGATCAAAATTAATCCGCAGGACAATGTCGCCGTCGCGTTGCAGGATTTATCCGCAGGACAAACGCTGGATTGTGATGGCAATCCGCTTGAGGTGAAAAGTGCGGTTGCGCGCGGACATAAAATAGCGCTGCAAACGATAGCCGCAGGTGATTTGGTGATCAAATACGGCTATCCGATTGGGCATGCCACCCAGTCGATCGACATTGGCGAACATGTGCATGTACACAATACCAAAACCAATCTGAGCGACATCAACGACTATCAATACGAGCCGATTTCGACCGCACTTTCGGCGCAGGCGGAAGACAGAAAAGTGCGCTTATACCGTCGCAAAAACGGCGAAGTCGGCATTCGTAACGAATTGTGGATCGTGCCGACGGTGGGCTGCGTGGTCGGTATTGCACGTCAGATCCAAAAGCAATTTTTACAAAATCACCCCGAATTGGCGATTGACGGTGTGTATACTTTCAATCATAGCTACGGGTGTTCGCAATTGGGTGATGATCATGAAAATACCAAAATTATTTTGCAGGATATGGTCAAACACCCGAACGCCGGTGCGGTGTTGGTGATCGGTTTGGGCTGTGAAAATAACCAGGTGAATGTATTTCAGCAGACGTTGGGCGATTACGATCATGAACGGGTCAAATTTATGGTGTCGCAGAAAGTGGAAGATGAAGTTGAGGCTGGTGTCGCCTTGCTCGAACAATTGTATCAACAAATGGCGCAAGACAAACGGCAAGCGGGCAAGTTGAGCGAAGTGAAATTCGGGCTGGAATGCGGCGGTTCTGACGGCTTTTCCGGCATCACCGCCAACCCGATGCTTGGGCTGTTTTCGGATTATCTGACCTCGCATGGCGGCACAACGGTGTTGACCGAAGTACCGGAAATGTTTGGCGCGGAACGCATTCTAATGAGCCATTGTCGAGATGAGCAGACTTTTAATAAAACGGTGGCGATGGTCAATGATTTCAAACAGTATTTTATTCGGCACCAGCAACCAATTTATGAAAACCCATCACCGGGCAACAAAGAGGGCGGCATCACTACGCTGGAAGACAAATCCCTCGGCTGCACGCAAAAAGCCGGACATAGCCGAGTGGTTGATGTGCTCAAATACGGCGAACGCTTAAAAATCCCCGGCTTGAACCTGCTGAGCGCGCCGGGCAATGATGCAGTGGCAACTAGCGCCTTAGCTGCGGCAGGTTGCCATATCGTGTTGTTTACCACCGGACGCGGAACGCCCTACGGCGGTTTTGTGCCAACACTGAAAATCGCCACCAACAGCGAACTGGCAAACAAGAAAAAACACTGGATCGATTTTAACGCTGGGCAACTGTTGGAAGAGGTATCCATGATGCAAATGTTGCAAAATTTCATTGATCTGCTGGTCAATACCGTAAATGGACAACCGACAAAAAATGAGATTAATGACTTCCGCGAATTGGCGATTTTCAAAAGTGGTGTGACTTTATAGCTAGCGAATCTGGGAATTTGATGAGATATCCATGTGCAGTATCGCTGTACATGGATAAGAAATCGTATCAACAGACCCTATTATTTTCTGACAATATTCAAACGGTAGCTCAGTAAAGCACACAGAATCAATAGACAGCCTAGTAACTTCAGTATCGTTATCGGCTCGTTCATTATCCAGACGCTTAAGATTAATGTCCAAACCGGCTCCAGCACCATAATAATTGCGGCGGTTGTAATATTGCAGTGCTTCTGCCCAAGCGTTTGTACAAAATAACGCAAGTTGCTGGCAATCAGTACACTGGCAACAAACCACAGCCAGGTTTGGCTTGAAATATTGGTTCGCCAAACTTCAAAAGTGAGTGAATAACCACTGCATAACATGCCGACGATTCCAAACTGAATCACAATCAGCGGCATCGACGGAATATTTTTGGCATATTGATGATTCAGCACAAAATAGAGTGCTGCGGAGAGAGAGCTGAGTAGAAATAGGATACTGCCGCTTGAAAAACGCAGTTCGCCATAGCGCCCGATAGCCAGCAAATACAGTCCGGCAAGGGCAATCGGCATCGAAAGCCAGAATACCGGCAAAGGGCGGTGTTTGAAAACCAACCAAGCAATGAGCGGTGCGATCAGCATTGACAAACTGACCAGAAAAGCGCCTTCCCCTAAAGCATTACTGTAGGTTATACCTTGAACCCAGAGAAATAGATTGAGCGCTAATACCACGCCGACCGCACTTGCATTCAGAATTTGTATTTTAGTCAGACGATATAATGACCGATAGGCGAAAGGCAAAAAAATGAATGCTGCCAATAAAAAACGCAGCCCCATAAAGCCGACGGAGGGCATTTCTGCAATCGCATTTTTCGACAAAAACCACCCCGAAGCGCCGATCAGCGTAACCAGAAACATCAGCAGTTGTCCGAGATAGTTTTGCATGGCGATATCCGATGATAAGGAGGAAAGAATCCCCTGTTATCATCTTATTGATTAAAATAGACTTTTTTCAACGCCAATTCCAGTCCGCGAAATTCTGCCAAACCTTTCAGACGACCAATAGCTGAATAGCCTGGGTTGGTTTTCTTACGCAAATCGTCCAGCATCTGATGGCCGTGATCGGGACGCATTGGAATCAAGCGCTGATTACCTGCGGCTTTGCGTTTGTACTCTTCGCTTAGTAAGGCCTTGACCACATTAAACATATCAACATCACCCTCTAAATGCGCCGCTTCGTGGAAAGTCAGTGGGTTTTCCTCGCGGCAAGTGGAGCGCAAATGGGCGAAATAGATCCGATCGGCAAAGCGTTCGGTCATTTGCACCAAATCGTTATCGGAACGCACGCCGTAAGAGCCAGTGCACATAGTGAAACCGTTTGCCGCCAGCGGTTGGGTTTCGACAAACCATTGCATATCTTCAATCGTGGAAACAATCCGTGGCAAACCTAAAATTGGGCGCGGCGGATCATCAGGGTGAATCGCCATTTTGATTCCGACTTCTTCCGCCACCGGAATAATCTGTTGCAAAAAGAATGCCAAATGCTGACGGAACTGTTCCTTGCTGATGCCTTGATAGCGATCCAATTGTTGCTGGAACTCGGCAAGGGTATAACCCTCTTCTGCACCCGGTAAGCCAGCGATGATATTATTGGTCAGTTGCTGAACATCTTGTGTGTTCATGTGATCAAAATAGGTTTTGGCGGCTTGCTGTTCGGCTGCACTGTAAGTTTCAGTGGCGCCAGGACGTTTTAAAATATATAGCTCGAAAGCGGCAAACGCATCTTGATCAAAGCGCAACGCTTTTGAACCGTCCGGCAATTGGTATGCCAAATCGGTACGCGTCCAATCCAACACCGGCATGAAATTATAACAAACGGTATCAATACCGCACTTTGCCAAATTGCGCAGGGTTTGCTGATAATTTTCAATCCATTGCAGATATTGCCCAGTTTGGGTTTTGATCTCTTCATGCACCGGCACGCTTTCGACCACTGACCACACCAATCCGGCTTGTTCGATCTCACTTTTACGCTTCTCGATCTCCTCAATACTCCACACTTGCCCGTTCGGGATATGATGAAGTGCGGTCACAATCCCCGTCGCCCCCGCCTGACGAATATCCGCCAATGACACCGGATCTTTCGGCCCGTACCAACGCCATGTTTGTTCCATTTTTTGCTCCTATGACTAAATTAAATTCCGACGATAACCGGATTAACACTAAATAAATAACCATCAAAATCAGGGTCTTCTACATCTGATAATTCGAAAAGTTTTTGTTTCACATTTTCTAAATGTTGCCACATCGCCTTTCTTGCCAAAGCAGGATCTTTACGCTGAATAGCCGTGATGATATTTTCATGATCTTGTAACCATAAATAACGATAACTTTGATTAGGAATATGGGCGTGTAACCCTTTCCACATTTCACTGTCAGTGCGGTATTTCCAAAGATCTTTTTGCATTCTAACTAACACTTCATTTTGTGTTATTTCTGCGATGGTTGAATGAAAATCTTCATCTGCAACATAGTCTTCTTCACCAAGCTGTAAGCTTTTTCGCTCTTGGTTTAAGATTGATTTCAGTTTATCGATATCTTTTTTAGTGGCTTGAATTGCAGCGAATTCTGCAATACTACTTTCTAATAACTGCCGCGCCTGCAATAGTTCAAAGGGACCGATATCAGAAAAAATATCGTCTTTTTCGTCATTTGCAGCAACCGGAAGTGCGGTGACATAAACCCCTGATCCTTTTTTGATATCAATAAGATTTTCTAGTTCAAGCATAATCAGTGCTTCCCTGATTACCGTTCGACTGACCCCGAACTCTTCGGCAAAATCACGTTCGGTTGGCAATCTATCGCCAATGTTATATATACCATCGGCAAGTCGTTCTTTTAATAAAAGTCCTATTTTTTTATAGGAACGTAGTTCATTATTATCCATTATTCAACTCCGCTAATTACTTTATCTTATTGATATTATTACAATCAAAGTTAGTTTCTACCTTATCTCACAAATTCCGATTGGATTACCAATGTCTCTTTTACACTTCAATATTTTACCTGTTTATATGAGATTTTGGAATGCCAATAAATTAAAAATGTGATTTTAATCACATTTTTATTATATTTTGGTATACCAATTTTATAAAGTAAGT
>NZ_VDHF01000050.1:0-34178 GCF_006228025.1 Testudinibacter crocodili | reverse complement strand
TAACTTGTGAATAACCATTCTGAGATTTACTGATAAATCAAATGTAAAAAAGGCACAAGTTGCAAACTTGCGCCGTGGGTTTTTTTTGATTGAATGGATAGGGAAATGCTGCCCAAAACCGCACTTTGCTTTGGCAAAAATGCTTTTCAGGCAGCCTTATTATTGATCAGCCCTTAAAACTTCTGCGTTTCTGTAATATAAGTGACCGCCACGTTTTCAGCAAAATTGGGCACATCGTCATAGGCTTGCTGCCCGATTTCGGAAGCGAATGCGGCTTGGGCGTTTTCAATCGAATCGAACCACAATTCAGATTTGTAGATTAAGCCGACGTGTTTCAAGGCTTGTTGTTCTGACCTGTTTTGTTCCTTTTGTTGTGGGGTGAATGTTTGGATTGATTCAGGCTGCCTGAAGAGGAAAAGTGCGGTTTTAACCTTGCAGAAACACCGCACTTGGTTTATGTTGGCTCGAGCAGCCAGCGCACCGCAACAGGTTCACTGCGTGACGGCATAAAACCACTAAAGGTAATGACAGGCAGGACAACATATCATGAATATCATAACCAAATTTCAAGAAATTATGGCCATCCAGCAAAACAATGTGGAAGCCTCAAGCGGCACATTGAACCCGCCAGTTTCCGATAGCGAGCTTCAAAAAATCGAAAACCTGCTGCAAGAATCCTTACCAACGGAAATAAAAGCA
Source organism: Testudinibacter crocodili (assembly GCF_006228025.1). Classification (NCBI taxonomy): domain Bacteria; kingdom Pseudomonadati; phylum Pseudomonadota; class Gammaproteobacteria; order Pasteurellales; family Pasteurellaceae; genus Testudinibacter; species Testudinibacter crocodili. The sequence goes on along the minus strand of NZ_VDHF01000050.1, from coordinate 33,479 downwards.
CTTTATTCGTTTGCCAATGGGCAAAATGACGATGGAAACGGCATATTCTTCGGCGACAATTTTTGTCGTGCCGATGAAATTATCCAACAATTGGAATTCAGCCGCAGTTTAATCAAGCCGGAAACAAAGACCATTGCCAATCCCGAGCAATCAGAGCAACTGATCCGGCAAATTGTCGATTTTTATGTCGGCAAAGCACCGAAACATAAACTTTTCGGACTGCAAAAGAGTTGGTACAAAATTGCATTTGAATGCGGCCCTAATCGCTTTGGCGGCCCTTATATTTATGCAAGCGAAAATACGACAGAGAAAGAACGAAAAATTTTAAAAATAGACTTTAAAGAATTAGACAACGTTTCAGAAATAGTGAAAAAACTGCACGAATTAGAACAACCGACTTATAAATGGGACGAACTAAACTTTGTGGCTTACTCAAATGGAAAATATGAAGTAGAACGCTCGGCTTACGATTTTGACAACCAAATTTCGTTTACATCAACCCCTAAAAACGCAATTCAGAAAAAGTATTTTCATTATAAATGGTTGCCTATATTTTCAGACGGTGGCGGAAATTACTTGGGAATCGACCTGGATCCGGATACAAAAGGTAAAAAAGGGCAGGTAATCAACTTTGGGCGTGATGAAGAAGACATGTTTGTATTGGCACAAAGTTTGGATGATTTATTTGACAAGATACTGGTCGCACTGCGCAAGGCTGAAAATGGTTTACTGCATTCTGAAGGGCATTTACACGAAACGTTGAAAGAGCTGGCGAACAATCAGCCTGGGCTGGGTGGCGCAAGCAGATAGAGCTTGTTGTTTTTATAGAAAAACGGGAGGAAAAGCAAGATGGCATATTTAACCGAGATCATCATCGAAAAAAAAGCATCATTACCCAAGCAAACTGAAAAATTGGTCAATCAGCTTTGTAACAAGCTCAAAAATGGCGCATATACACCTGACAACAAAAATATTGTCAAACTCAAAGATATTGCAACCGATGAAGTCAATGATTTCTTATTAGAATGCCTTGCAGAATACAACAAAACAGAACGCCATTATAGAGAACATCACGATATTCACGGATTGTATGCCGTTTGGGCGATTCTTTCGTTTTCAAGGAAAGAAAATGTATTGGCGTATTTTGCCAATATTATCGACAAAAAGAATGAGGACTTTTTTCTCAATCACCTCTTTACATTATTGAATTTGCCAAACGTGCAACACCCTTATGCAGAAAGAATTAAGCAATACTATGACGGCATTTTTCACACTTTGCCGTCTTATCAGTTAATGGAAAAATTAGGCATTGATTTGCCTAATAAATATGATTGGAGTGTCAGCCTTCATTTGATGAATTTTGGCAAATGGTTCACCACCGATGGATTGACTGATGACGAAAAGGAAAAACAGTTTAAATTAAAAATCTATTTTGGCAGCCCGGGAATAAAAAATGACACGTTTAAAATTAGTATCGAAAACAGCCTTTCGCAAAAAATACAAAAAATAAGCTTTACAGACAGTGAGGTATTTACAATAAGAGTTGATGAGAAAGAAATAGGCAAACCGAATTTATTAGAACTTGGTAAGTTCTTGACCCAGGTTGAAAATTATTTTGCCACGACATTCAATACAGATGATTTAAAAGGTGATACTGCCTATTTCAGCACATCAAAGGGGATAAGTCGCAAGAAAATCGAGCAATGGATAAAAAACAGATTTAACATTTAACAGCACGAACGCCAAGGCCAAAAACGTTGTGCGCCATATAAAAACAGGCTGCAAAGCATGAGTTTTGGGGAAAATATTGAGCGGTAAAAAAGATAGATTCAAAGCTGAATTGCCGTTTGAAAAATATCGAAAGGAACTAAATGAAATGAATTTAAAAACGATTTCTGATTTAGAGAATTTAGTAAAGCTAATCATTAGAACAGCAACGAAATTAGCAGTGCTGCCGCCATCAACGCCACCGGAAAACACTCAATTAATTTCGCAATTTGGCGGGCAGCCCTATTTTAAAAAAGGAGAACAATGGCCTAAAAGTAACAACGGAAAAAATTTAGAATTCATTTTCCAAATATTTAACAATGAGCATCTGCAATTGCCCCAAGGTATTGCACTCATTCAATTCTATTATGATTGGGAAGAACTCCCTTGGGATACTGAAGATGACGGATGGTTAGTAAAAATCTATAAAACCATTGAAAAAGAAAATATTGAGTTTATTGATAAGCCGAATGAATTAGGAAAATCAAAATATTGTGAAATCAGTTTTAGCCCGACAAAATCCCTACCGGATTGGGAAGGAATCGATTTGCACTGCCATAGTGCCGCCAAATTATCTTGTGTGCTAAACGAAGATGAACCTTGGGACAGTTATGAGCAAATTGTGACAAAACTGATTGGGCAACAAAGCTATCAAAGTCAACTCGGTGGTTATCCGATGTGGGTTCAAGGCGAGTCAACACCAGAAGACGCTGAAGGCAATCCAATGAGACTTTTATTTCAAATTGACTCTGAAGACAATGCCGGATTAATGTGGGGAGATGTCGGGTTAATTTATGTTTTCTATGATGAAAAATCAGAAAGAATTGAGTTTACCTTGCAATGTCACTAAATCAATTTAAAAATGAATATTTTTATTTCACTATATTGAGAATAAAGGCTGCCTGAAACCCTTTGCTTGTTCAAAAAAGCAAAGTGCGGTTTCAGATGGCCTTTATCTTAACCATCATGCCCTTGGCTGGCAAATCGCACGGATGTGCAACATTTTGAATATCAACAGCATGATTGCCCCATTACACTAAACACTTTTCGCTGAACCTCTTTTCTGAAAAATAATTAATATAGAAACGGTAACTTATTAAAGCTGCCTGAAAAAACAGATTATTTTCAGGCAGCCGTGTGTTTCGACTATTACTGCGCCACGCCTTCGACAATCATGGCGCGGGTGTTGCCGCTTTGCCAGCGGATTTTGCGCAACTCGGCGTATTCGGACGAGTTGTACCAGTTTTGCGCCTGTTGCAGGCTGTCGAATTCAATCACCACCATCCGCCCCTGACTGCCGAAGCCTTCCACTTCTTCGGCGGATTTGCCGCGCACGATGTAGCGGCCGCTATAGGGGGCGAACAGGCTTTCGACTTTTTCACTGTAAGGGCGCATGCCTTGGCTGTCGGTGGGTTCGAATTCGGCGATGTAATAGGCGTGCGGCGTGCCGTTTCGGCTAATCGAGCCGGCTTGTTCGGCCAAGCCCTCCACCAAAATGCTGCGTGTGTTGCCGCTGCGTTGGCGGATGGGTTTGATGCTTTGGTAGGCATCGGAGTTGTACCAATTTTTGGCTTGCTCCGGGCTGTCGAATTTGATGATCACCACGCCGCCCATCGGCGCAATTCCTTCCTTGCGTTCGGCTTTGCCGCCGCGGGCGAGAAATTGGCCGCCGTGGGCTTTGAGGGTGTCCGGCATTTGCGCGCGGTAGGGTTTGACGCTGTCGGCATCGGTGAGCTGGAATTCGGAGATTACATACGCCGGTGCGGCATGGGCAACGCCGGTTACTGCCAGCAAGCCGGTGAATAAAAGTGCGGTCAGTTGTTGTTTCATTGTGGTTTCCTTATTGGGTTAAACGTTCAATCAATTGTTGTTGGTATTCAGGCAGCCTGCCGCTGCCGGCGCTTTCAAACACCAAAGGCGGTAAATACGTCATGCCGGCGTGTAATGCGCTGGCTTTCATCGGCAAAAACACTTCGGCAAGCGGCACGCCGATACGCCCGTTTTGCCCGTAAGTGGAGCTGCCGCCGGCGGCGGTGGACACCACCAGCATTTCTTTGCCCTGCCACAAACCGGGACCGACGCTGCCCCAAGTGTCGTTCAGATATGCCTTCATCATTGGCGGGATGTTGAACCAATGGGTGGGGAACACAAACACAATGCGGTCGTGTTCGCGGGTGATGCGCCGCTCTTCGTCGCCATTGATGGCGCGGGTGTCGAAGCCGTAAATCGTTTCCAGATTGCGCACGGTCACTCCCGCCACACTTTCCGCCGCGGCTTGCAGTCCTTTGGTCAGCACTGAGCGCTCAGGATAGGGGTGCGACACAATCACCAGGGTTTTGATATGGGTTTGCGGTGGTGCGGCTTGGGCGGTTTTGCTGCCTGTGGCAAACAACACACCGCCTGTGGCTGCGGCTGCGCCCAACACCAACCCTGTTTTTAATACGTTTCGTCTGTTGTACATTTTGTGTTCCTCTAATTTAATTTTAGGTACTTCGGGGCAGTTATACTGCTTTGCCGTACCGTTCATAAAAAAGCCAGTTGAGGCTATTGTTTTTCATTGCCTTAGCGCTATAATCTGCAACAGGCAAAGCATGTATCTGCCTACTGAACAATATTATTTTCGCAACCCAACAACATAAGGAAAAGCAATGAGCAAACCTGCAATTGTTTTAGTGCACGGCTTTTGGGGCGGTGCGGCGCATTGGGCAAAAGTGATTCCGCTGCTGCGTGCTCAAGGTTTCAACCATATTTATGCGGTAGAAAATCCGCTGACCTCTTTGGCCGATGATGCCGAACGTACCCGTAAAATGGTGCGCCAAATCAATAAGCCGGTGGTGCTGGTCGGCCACTCCTACGGTGGCAAAGTGATTACCGAAATGGGTGATTTGCCGAATGTGGCTGCCTTGGTTTATATCGCAGCGTTTGCGCCGGATGCCGGTGAAAGTGCCGGTGCCATCAGCCAAGCCAATCCGCCGCAAGCTTTTGCCAATATCCAACCCGACAGCGATGGCTATTTGTGGGTGGCGCAAGACAAATACCATCAAAGTTTCTGCCAGGATTTGGACGAAGAAGAAGCCTATATTATGGCGGTGACACAAAAAGCCCCCGTCGGCAATACATTCGGCGATAACGTCACCGCGCCTGCTTGGAAAGTGAAACCGAGCTGGTATCAAATCTCCTCTGCTGACCGCATGATTCACCCCGACAACCAAAAAATGATGGCTGAACGGATGAGTCCGCGCAAAACCATCACGCTAGACGCCAGCCACGCCTCTTTAGCCTCCCGTCCGCAAGAAGTGACGGCATTGATTGTTGAAGCGGCAAACGCTGTCGCTTAGCGCAACGTCATCAACGGCAATGCTTATTACAGCGTGGTATCTTCCACGCTGTATCGTCACACCATCTCTGGCTCCCACGCGCCTTTGGTATCCACCCCAGTTTGCTCTGCCAAGCGCTCCAGCGTGGCGATTTCTTCGGTAGTTAACACAATAGTAGCGGCTGCGGCGGCATCGGTAACATGGTGCGGTTTGGTGGCGCCGATCAGCGGCAAGGTGCCCTTGGCAATCGCCCAGGCGATGGCGATTTGCGCGGCGTTTGCCTGATGGCGTGCGCCGATTTGCTGCATCGCATCGGTGAGGGTTTGCAGTTGCGGCAGCACTTTGTTGTAGCTTTCGGCGCGGCCACTGCCTTCAGGCAGCGGGTTTTGACTGTTGTAGCGCCCGCTCAATGCGCCTTGTTCCAACACCATATAGGCAAAAAAGCTGATGCCGTTGGCTTGGCAGTAATCCAAAATCCCGGCGTGTTCCGAAGCGCGGTACAGCAGGCTGTAGTGGTTTTGCACCGCGGCAATGCGGCAGCCTGCTTGGGCGAGGGTGTCGTTCACCAATTTGATTTGCTCCAGATTGTGGTTGGACACGCCAAAGCCTTTGATTTTGCCGCTTTTCAACAACGGCACAAACTGATTCGTCCAGCGGTTGACATCGGTGGGGTTGTGCACCCAATACAAGTCAACATCATCGGTGCCGAGGCGTTCGCAGCTTTGCGCCAGCATATCGGCCACCGGCGTGGCGGATTGGGCATCGGCGATTTGCGGGGTGAACTTGGTGGAAATCAGCAGGCTGTCGCGGCGGTGGTTTTGCAAATGGCGGCGGATTTGTGCGCCAAGTGCGGTTTCCGAGCTGCCCATGCCGTACACGGCGGCGGTGTCCCACAGGTTTAAACCGGCTTCGGTAGCAGCATCAAACACCGCCTGCATTTGTGCCTCGCTCAAATGGTTGCCGAATACTTGGTCGCCACCGGCAAAGCCCGCGCCCCAAGACCAGGTGCCTAATGCGATTTTCGGGGCGGCTTTCGGAGCGGTTTTAGATAATGTGTTCATGGTTGGATTCCTCTTGCTGTTTCAGTAATCAGTTTGTTTCGATGGGCGTATTGTAGAAATTGCGATTACCTTTTACTAGATAGGTTTTGGTGAAATCATTGTTTCCATAAAGGAAAGAATAAAGCCAAAGTATGCCACCTGAAAGTGCGGTTTCAGGCAGCATTTTTCTTTTTCACCGTTAATGAACGCTGGAATGGGAGAATAAATTAATCACCAACACGCCGCCGATAATCATCGCTAGCCCGACAAAGGCGGGCAAGTCCAATTTTTGCTTGAAGAAAAACCAGCCAATTGCCGAAATCAGCACAATCCCCAAGCCAGACCACACCGCATAAACAATGCCCACCGGCAGCCCGGTCATCACCTTGGCAAGCACACCCAGCGACACGGCATACAAAGCGAGTGCTGCTACGCCGTACAGCGGGCGGCTAAAGCCCTGGCTGGCGTTTAACATGCTGGTGGCAAACACTTCGGTGGCAATCGAAATCATTAATAAAAACCAAATCATTTTTTCCCCTTATTCGCCTTATTCGGCATCGGTATTCAAATTAGAATAGTGTTTAAACAGCTCGGCATAACGTGCGGTAACGCCCAGCATCATTTCGCAATGTTCATCGCCAAGTGCGGTAAACGTTGCCCGCTCCGCCTGCATCACCGCCTGCACAATCGGCTCGGCAAATGCCAGCCCTTCAGCGGTAAACCGCAACAGCTTGCCCCGCCGCGGTGATGCGTCGTCCACCTGCTCCAGCCAGCCCTTGCCCAGCATTTCTTGGGTCAGATTGTTCACCGTTTGCTTGGGCAGCCACCAGCTTTCGCCAATCATTTTTTGCGTACATTGCCCATGAAAATAAATGCAATACAGCACCGCCAGCGTGTTGTAGCCCACACCCAAGCGCTTTGCCAATTGCCGATACAGCCCGATAATCTCATTAAAGTGATTGAATAAGGCGTTGATGTTGTGTTGAATTTGCTGCATAAACTCCCTTTTAAATCCCAATTAGGACCGAACTATAGTCCTAATTGGGATTTAAGGCAAGAAAAAATGCCGTCTGAAACCGCACTTTGCTGTGTTGGGTTTCAGACGGCATGGTTATTTGATTACGATTAAAACTAAGCCACGCCTTCCACCAAATAGGCGCGGTTGTCCGCCGCCGTTTGATGGCCGGCAGCGGTATTGCGCACGGCAAGGGTGACTTCTGCCCCTGCCAGCGCCAATGCACGGGCGGTTTCGATACCGATGCCGGAAGCCGCGCCGGTAATCAGCGCGCGTTTGCCGCTCAGATCTACGTCTTTCACGACTTCGTTGGCATCGGTGTGTCTGCCGTAAGGGGTGGTGATGCGTTATGCCATATTAACTACTTGATTTTAAATAAAGAAACTAGGGTAAACTATCGAATTGCTACCGCAGTTTACGGATTCACTGTTTACGGATTGGCGCTTTCAGGCAGCCCGTTCAACACCACTTTGCCCGCCGTCACCTGTCTGTTTTCGAGTGCCGAATGGGCGGCGCGCAGGTCGGCAAAAGCGAAGGTTTGGTGAATGTGCGGTTTGCAGGCGCCGCTTGCCAGCAGGGTAGCCAGTGCGGTGATGGTGGCAGGCTGCGACCGCACTTTGATGGTGTCGATGGCAATCTGCTTGGCGGCCGCCTGTTCGCTGACGTCCGCACCGTATTCAAACCTGGCGGTGCTGACGATTTTGCCGCCGCTGCGCAGCACTGCGATTGAGCTCAGCAGGTTGCCAGGCGCCGTTTCCAGCACGATGTCGAAACCGTGCAGGCGCTCGCTGACGTTCTCGCTGCGGTAATCGATGTGCTCGTCAGCACCGAGCGACAGCACCAAATCGCGGTTTTGGGCGGACGAAGTACCGGCCACATAAGCGCCGCATGCTTTGGCGATTTGCACGGCAAAATGCCCGACACCGCCGGAAGCGCCGTGAACCAGCACCTTGTCGCCCGCTTTAACGGCAGCGATGTCTAGCAACGCCTGATAAGCGGTGCAGGCGGCCAAGCAGCTGGCGGCGGCCTGCTCGTGGCTGACGTGCGGCGGTTTCAACGCCAAATGGGCGGCGGGGGCGGCGGTATATTCGGCATAAGCGCTGCCGTTGCCGGGGAAATTCACCATGCCGAACACCTCGTCGCCGGCCTTAAAAGCAGTAACATCAGCGCCGCAGGCAACCACCGTGCCGGCAATGTCCCAGCCCAAAATCACCGGACGCTGTTCGCCGTACATCATGCCGAGCAAGGCGTTGTCGCTGCGCACGGCTATGTCGGCAGGATTGATGCCGATGGCGGCGACTTTAACCAACACTTCGCCGCTTGCCGGCACAGGTTGCGCGGTTTCTGCCGCATACAGCGCGTCGGCGCCACCGGCTTCATTCAAAAAAACAGCTTGCATATCATTCACCTCGCTTGCTTGTTGAAATGACCGTCTTTCCCATGCAATGGAATACCACTTTCATCGATAAAAGCCAAAGTGCGGTTTGATGGTGACCTGCCCTGCACCAAATCGCTAAAAATACGGCTTAGCGCTTGGGCGGCACTGCCTGCCACCAGCGTTCAAACTGCTGGTTTTGCTCGTCCAGATACAGCACTTCGCCGATTTTCGGGGTCAGCAGCGGCAAGTTTTCCCGCGCAACGTTATCGGCAAGCAGCCGCATCGGTTCGTCCCAAGCATGTTTCGCCAGCACAAATTTGCTGTTGTGCACCGCCAGCAGGCGCTTCGGTTGCAAGTCTTTCACCGCCTGCACCAAGTGTTCGGGCAAAAAGTGGATATTCGCCCAATCTTGATCGTATTGCCCGTTTTCCAAAATCGCCAGGCTGATGTCGGGAAACGCTACGCCGATTTGTTTGAAAAAAGCATCGTAGCCGCTGTCGCCGCCGATATACACGGTTTCAGACGGCGTTTGCAGCATAAACGATGCCCACAGGGTTTGGTTACGTTTGAGTGCGCGGCCGGAAAAATGGCGTGCGGGCAAGGCGGTGAGGCGGATGTCGGGGGTTAGTTGCACCGCTTCGTGCCAATCCAACTCGGTGATTTGGCCGGCTGAAAACCCCCAGCGCTCCAGATGCGCGCCCACGCCCAAGCCGCTGACGACATGGTTGATTTTCGGTTGGATTTGGCGCAGGGTGGCGTAATCCAAGTGGTCGTAATGATCATGGCTGATGATGAGGTAATCCACCGCCGGTATGTCGGTGGGTTGGTAAATATCCGCCCCGGCAAAGGGCTTGCCGCCGAAGGGCAGCGGGCTGGCTGCGGCCAATACCGGATCCACCAAAAACCGCTTGCCGTCGAGCTGCATCAAATACGACGAATGCCCCAGCCACACATACCAGTTGCGATCGGCAGGCAGCCTGTGCAAATTGGTTTTCACCGACGGCACGGGGGCGGACGGCTTAACGTTTTTGTCCAAGTCGAACAAGGCGTCCCAACTGGCTCTGACGATGGATTTATCCCCGGTGATGGCGGGGGTGTGGCTTAAATTCTGAAACGCCCCGTCACGGTAATTCGGCGACTGCTGAATGCGTGCCAAGCGCTCGCCTGTAGGGTTGGCGCCGAAAACCGGCCGTTGCAGATACGCCGCCGCAACGGCGGCAAGGGCGGCAATTACGCCTAAGCTAACGAATAACATTTTCTTCAATCTTCACTCTCAAACAATAAATTATTGAATTCAGACGGCATCACTTCAAGATCTGCGCCCCAACTGAATTCACGATACATTGCCAAAATCGCTGCCCGCTCCAGGGTGCCGTCGGTTGCCAGCAAGGCGTACAGCGTTCCGCCAATGGCTAAGGTATATGGCAGCATGTGGAAAGCGTGGCGCTGATAAAACTGCCGCCGCCGGCACCACTGCGGATAGTTGTCCGCCGCTTTGTCCAGCACTTCGATATTCAGCAGCCAGTGCAACCTCGGAAAACGCTGTTTTAAGGCGTTAAGTGCTTCCGCCCCCAAGCCTGCCGAACGGTGGGATTCGGCAATGGCGAAATAGCCGATGATACCCATCGTTTGCCGCCGCACCACATACAGCAGCCCCACCGTTTGCCCGTTTTGCTCAAGCGCCCAAAAATCGTTGTTTTGATTGCGCATCGCCGACAGTCGCAGCAGATAAAACGGCATGCGTTCGTTCGCCGGAAAAGCACTTTTATACAACCGTTTCACCACCTTGGCGGAAAACAGCCCGACCGATTTGAAATCAATCGGGTTCATCGGCATTTACACCATCATCGCCGTCGCCGACTTTTTGATAAACCAGCCGCAGCGAGCCATTGCCAAACAATTCATGCTCAGTAAACCGGTAAGCGGGCAACGGGCGTTCGCCCTCGTCCGACTGGAACACGCTGCGGCTTTCCACCAACGGCGCTTGAATCAGGCTGATGGTGTCGTTCAGCCCTTCCTGCATAAAGCTGCCGTTGATGTAGCCGCCGCCGACCAGCAGGAAATCGTCCAAGCCGAACAGGCGGTGCAGTTTGTCTAGTGCGGTGCGCATCGACAGCGGTTTTTGCGTGCCGGCGAAAACATAGGAAACGCCGAGCGATTGCAGGTACAGCAGGTAGCTGTCTGCCACGCTTTCGCTCAAAATGGCGATGATGTGGTCGCCTTTCAACGCCGGATATTCGTCGCCGATGCGGTTTTGCGTCCAACTGAGTTTGCCGTCGGGATCGAACGCAATGGCGAAACGGCGGGCGGCCGGGTCGCCGACGAAATCGTCACGGCTCACTTGTTGTCCGGCAAAGGCGGCGGTGTCGGCGGTGTGGTGGCGGGTGATCACCTGCGCCATCGACACTCGCCCGCTGATCCAGTTGCGGCTGCTGCGGTTGTATTGGTGGAACAGCTCGAAATAATCCCCGTCGTGGTCGCCGAAACGCGGATCTTCCAAAAAACCGCCGGTCACTTTGCCATCAATCGAAACCGCCATATGGCAAGTGAGGTGGTAAGGTTTGCTCATGGGTTTTTCCTGTACATTCAAGCAAGGGGTTTATCCAAGCCCGATTTTTACGCACAAACGGCTTTAATCTCATGCTGCCTGAAGGCAAAGCGCACGTTCAGGCAGCATCTTCAACCGCCGCCAGCCCGGCTCTGGCCACCTGCAAATCTTGCTCGGCGGTAACGCCCGATACGCCGATGGCGCCCAGAATCTGCCCTTTGATCACCACAGGCAAGCCGCCGGCAAGCGATGTCACCAGCGGAGCCGTGATAAAGGCGTTGCGGCCGCCGGCCACGATGTCTTCGAACAATTGGCTTTCAAAGCCGCTGATGGCGGCGGTTTTGGCTTTTTCTTGCGAAAACACGCTGTTCATCGGCGCGCAGTTGTCCAGCCGCTGCATGGCCAGCAAGTGGCCGCCGTCGTCTACAATGCTGATGGCAACGGCAAATCCGTGCCGTACAGCTTCGGCCTTGGCGGCGTCCAACATCTTTTGCACTTCCGCTTCGCTTAAAATAGGCTTGGTTTTCATGGAGTTTCCTTTTTTGGTGGAATCAGCTATTCGGGTTAAAGCCGGTTTTGCCAGCAAACGCCACCGATTCCGCCAAGGCTTGTTGTGCATCCAAGTCGCTCAACTGCTTGCGGTACGCCTGTTGCAAAGCGGCGAAGGTATCCACGCCCAATGCGGTGCGCAGCGGCGGTTCGGGCAGTTGCGTCAAGGCATAAACGGCGGCGGCTATTTTTTGCGGGTCTCCGGCGATGTTGTCTTCGCCGTATTCCTGAATGTAGCTGCGCACTTGGCCGACGGTGCTGTCTTTATAGGTGTCGGATTCCGCCGTCCAATTCACATTGGCGATAAAGTCGGTTTTCATCGAGCCGGGTTCGACAATCACGGTTTTGATGCCGAAGCCCGCCACTTCCTGCGCCACGGTTTCGGCAAAGCCTTCCAAGCCGAATTTGGCGGCGTGGTACATCGCCCCGCCCGCAAACGCCGTGCGCCCGCCCACGCTGGTGATGTACACCATCACACCGCTCTTTTTGGCACGCAAGGCCGGCAAAAAGGCACGGGTGAGGTGAATCGGCGCCACCAGATTCAAATCGAGCTGCTGCTGCACCTGTGCGTCGCTCAGCTCTTCCATCGCACCCAAAATCGCCCCGCCGGCATTGTTTACCAATACATCAATATCGGTGTGTTTGGCGGCAACGGCGGCGAGGCTGTCGATTTGGGTCACGTCCAGTTGTTCGACGATTAAGCGTTCGCGATATTCTGCGCCCAAGTCTGCCAACGCCGCCGGTTTGCGTACCGCCGCCACCACGGTGTGGCCCTCGTTTAAGGCTTTTTTCACCAATTCGATGCCCAAGCCGCCCGATGCGCCGGTGATGAAGTATTTTTGTGTCATGATTTTTTCCTTTGTTGAATGAATGTGTTGTCGCAAATGGCCGTCTGAACCGCACTTTTATTCCACCACCGTTTCAGACGGCCTGCATTTTGCTTATGATTCCAGTGATCAGCCTACGATTGCCTTCGGTTCCAGATAAGCGCTGATGCCGAATTCGCCGTATTCGCGCCCGATGCCCGACTGCTTCATGCCGCCGAACGGCGCTTGGTTGTCGTGAGCAAACGGGTTGTTGATTTTTACCTGGCCGGCATCGAGCTTGGCGGCCACCACCAACGCACGTTCGCGGCTGGCGGAGCTGACGTAAGCCACCAGCCCGTAGGCGGTGTCGTTGGCAATCACCACGGCGTCGGCTTCGTCTTGGTAAGGAATGATGCACAGCACCGGCCCGAAAATCTCTTCCTGCGCAATGCGCATATTGTTGCTGACATTGGTAAACACGGTGGCTTTGCTGAAATTGCCCGCCTCCAACTCCGCCGGTTTGCCCAGCCCGCCGGTTAAGAGTTCGGCACGATCTTCTTCGATGCCGATGCGGATGTATTCCTGCACCCGCTCATATTGGCTGCAGCTCACCGCCGGGCCGACCATCACCTTGGCGTCGCTCGGGTTGCCCTGCTGAAAGGCTTGCTCCACTGTGGCTTTGACAATCGCATTCACTTCGGCAAGCTTGCTTTGCGGCACCAGCAAGCGGGTGGCGGCCACGCAAGCCTGCCCGCTGTTCATATAGGCCGCGCCCACCGCCTGCGGCAGCACTTGGGCAAGATCGGTGTCGTCCAGAATCACGTTCGGCGATTTGCCGCCCAGCTCCAGCGTCACCCGTTTCATGCTCTCCACCGCGCTGCGGGCAATGGTTTTGCCCACGTTAGTGGAGCCGGTGAAGGTGATTTTGGCAATATCGGGGTGGCGGGTGATTTCATTGCCCACCACGTTGCCCAAACCGTTCACCACGTTCACCAGTCCGGCAGGCAAGGCGGCTGCGGCAAAGCATTCCATCATCACCTGCGTTTGGCGGGCGGAAAGCTCGCTCGGCTTGATCACGCTGGCGCAACCGGCGGCAATGGCGGCGGCAATTTTGCTGCAGATAAACAAATTGCTGGCGTTCCACGGAATCACCACGCCGACCACGCCCACCGGCTGCAAACGCACCAGCGAGCTGCCGACCCGGCGTTCGAACGCATAGCTTTCGAGCAAATCAATCATGGTTTGCACATCGGCAATCGCCTCTTCGATCAACGGCTCGACGAATACCCGCACACCGCCGTATTCCTCGATCATCGCTTCAATCAAATCGCTTTGGCGGTGTTCCAGTGCGCGTTTGAAGCTTTGCAGATAAGCCGAGCGTTGGGCGGGTGTGCTGTCGGCGAAATTTTTTTGCGCGGCCTTGGCAGCGACAACGGCGCGTTGGGTATCGGTTTCATCGCCCAGCGTGACTTGCGCCATGTGTTGATTATCCACCGGGCTGAATAAATCCAGCGTTTCCTTGCCGTGCGGGGTAACGAATTGGCCGTTGATAAAGAATTGATGATAGCGTTGCATTGGTTTTTCCTTATTGAAAATGGGTGGAGCAGGCCATCTGCAAGATTCAGGCAGCCTGGCGTTTTAAACAACGAAAACAGTATAATTGATTGTATAAACAATGATAATATAGCGAAATAAGAACAAACTCATGAGAGAAATCGAACAATGCAAAAAACCGGTTTAACAGAATTGCAAATCATCATGAGCGTGGCGGAGCTGGGCGGATTCCGTGCCGCCGCCACCGCGCTGGAAATGTCGCCCTCGGCGCTCAGCCACGCCGTCAGCCAATTGGAAGGCAAGCTCGGCGCGCGGCTGTTTAACCGATCCACCCGCAGCGTCACCCTGTCGGCGGCGGGGCTGAAATTTATCGAACGGGTGAAACCGGCGCTGGCGGAAATCGAAGCGGCGATGGCGGAAGCGGGCGACGCCAACAGCAGCCTTTCCGGCACGCTGCGCATCAACACCGCCGAACGCGCCGCACAGGAAATGCTCGAGCCGATCATCATCGAATACCTGCGCCGCCATCCGCAAATGCACATCGATTTGGTGAGCGACGGGCGTTTGATCGACATCGTTGCCGACGGCTTCGATGCCGGTTTCCGCCTCGCCGAAGCCGTGCCGCAAGACATGGTGTCGATTCCGCTGGGGGCGGACATTCAAATCATGGCGGTGTGCTCGCCCGACTACCTCGCCCGCCACGGCGCGCCGCAAACCCCGCACGATCTCTACCAGCACGCCTGCATCCGCTACCGCTTCACCAGTGGCAAACTGCTCCGCTGGGAGTTTGAGCACGGCGGCGAACAAATCCTGATCGACGCCAACGGCCCGCTCACCCTCGACAGCCCGCTGTTGATGGCCGAAGCCGCCCTCTCCGGCATCGGCATCGCCTTTGTGTACGAAGGCTACATCCGCGACCACCTCGCCGGCGGCCGGCTGGTGCAACTGCTGCCCGACTGGACGCCCAAATACGCCGGCCTCTGCCTCTACTACCCGCGCCAACGCCACGTCAGCGCCGCCCTGCGCGCGTTTATCGAGTTGGTGAAGGAATCAAGAGCGGTATTTGCCGGGCAGAGCGTGCGATGAAACAGGCCGTCTGAACCGAACTTTCAACGTGCAAATTTCAGACGGCATGGTTATTTGATTACGATTAAAACTAAGCCACTCCCTCCACCAAATACGCACGGTTGTCCGCCGCTTGCAGGCGGTGGCCGAGGATGGCTTGGTAGGCGGGCGAGTGGTACCAGGCTTGTGCGGTTTCCATGCTGTCAAACCGCAGCATCACCACTTTGCTGCCGGCTTTCGGTGCGTCGCCTTCGAGCGGCACGATATTGCCGCTGCCGACAATCGGCACGCCGCCGAATGCAGCGAGTGTGGCGGCGGCTTTGTCCAGATAGGGTTGCATGGCTTCGTGGTCTTTAATGGCCACTTCAAGAATAAAATAGGCGGGATGGTTCATTTTGAATACTCCTGTGTTGCTTCGGTTTGCGGCGGGGCTGCCTGAAAGTTCAGGTAGCCTTTATTGCCCAATAACATCGGGCTGATTTCAATAAACTGTTTGTCTTGCACCATTGCCGCGCTGGTTTGCAGGTAATGCTGAAAGTGCGGTGTTTGGCGGTGGCGTTGATAAGCCGCTTCGCTGGCGTAAATTTCAAAGAAATACCAGCGATGCGGCGCATTTTTGGCGCTAGCAGCATACATCGCCAGCACGCCGTTTTCGGCTTGCAGCGATTGATGCATTGCTGCGCTGACCAATCGGTAGAAATCTTGATCGAACGGCGGTTTGACTTCCACCACCACCAAATTGGTGCGGGTGTCGGCGCTGGGCGCGATTTTTTTGTCGCCCAAAAACCGCGGCACCAGCTCGGTTTTCTGCTTGTGTTCGGTGAGAATGCCGGGGGCTGCCTGTAAAAAAGCCTGATATTGCGGCGATTGCAAATGGGCTTGATACGCCGCCTCATCGGCATAGATTTCAAACATATACGCTAGGTTTGCATCGGCTTTGCTGCGCACGGAATACATCGCCAGCGTGCCTGTTTCGGCGGCAATCGAGGCGGTGATGTTGTGTTCGCCCACGGCCTGATAGTCGGCGTTTTTGCCGGTGGCAACGCCCAGTTCAAACAGGTTCACAATCGGCGCGGCTTGCGCCAAGGTGCCGGTGGCAAGGGCGGTGGCCAGCAGCCATTTGCTTAAAGTCATGATTGCCTCCTTAAATCAGGCTGCGGATCTGCGCCAGCACCCGTTCGGCGTGTGCGCGGGCTTTGGCCTGCACTGCCGCCAAATCCTCGGCGCTGTTGACACCGGAAATATACGTCATGCCGGTGGAATACACCGGCGGCTGCCAATCCATGCCGCACAGGGTGGCGCTTTGCTGCAACGGCGGCAAAAACGCTTCCATCGGGAAATTCATCGCCTTGCCGGTTTGATACAGCTCGCCCGGCGCCCCGGCGGTAAACGACGCCAACAGTTTTTTGCCGTGCAGGGCGGTGCCGCTGCTGCCGTGGGCAAAGCCGTAAACATACACCTCGTCGAGGTATTTTTTCATCAGCGCAGGCAGCGCATACCAATGCAGCGGAAACTGCCACACCACCACCTCGGCGGCACGCAAGGCGGCTTGTTCGGTGGCCACGTCGATGTTTCTGTCGGCATACAGGCGGTCTAAACGGCGGATTTCGGCGGTCTCGCCCAAACCTTGCTGTAAGGCGGCGAGAATGGTTTGGTTGGCGCTGGATTGCGCTAAATTCGGGTGTCCCGAAATGATTAATACTGGGCTCATTGTTTGCTCCTAAAGATAGCCGATGGATGAATTGAGCACAGTATAGATTGCTTGATTACCCATGAATAGATTATGATAAGCACAACTATATTTTCCAAAAAGGAAACAATCATGCACAGTGCCATTTACGGACAACTCACCGTGTTCCACACCATCGCCGCCCAAGGCAGCATTTCCGCCGCCGCGCGCCAGCTTGAAATCGGCGCACCGGCAGTGAGCAAATCCTTGAAACAATTGGAACAACACATCGGCCTGCCGCTATTCAACCGCACCACCCGCAAGCTGGAGCTGACCGAAGCCGGTATCTTGCTGCTGGAACGCAGCGCCGAGGCGATAAAATCATTGCAATATGCGGTGGAAAGCGTGCACGATTTAGGGCAAACGCCTACCGGCCGGGTGCGGATAACCGTGCCGCGCATCGCCTATCTGCTGGTGTTAAAACCGCACTTTGCCGAATTTTGCCGCCGCTATCCGCAGGTGGAATTGGAAATTTCGATGTACGACGGCACGGTGGACATCATCAAAGAAGGTTTCGATTTGGGCATTCGCTTTGGGCACGCCATCGAAGAAAACCGGGTGGCGCGCAAGCTGCTGCCGCCGTTCAGGGGAGGTTTGTATGTATCCAAAGCCTACGCCGACCAATTCGGCGTGCCGCACAGTTTGGCGGAATTGCCGCAGCACAAGCTGATCGGTTTTCGTTTTATGACCGCCAACAGCCTGTTTCCACTGAGTTTGAACGACAACAGACACGAAATCAGCATCGACATGCCAACCCCGTTAATTGTGAACAGCCTGGAAGTGGTGCTGGACGCCGTGCGCCAAGGGCTGGGCATCGGGCGCGTGTTCGAGCCGATTTTGGCGATGGAAGCCGACGCTGCCGATTTCATCCCCGTGCTGGAGCCGCACTGGAAACATTACCCGCCGCTGTCGCTGTATTATCCGCAGCACAGCCAAAAAGCCAAACGCATTCGGGTGCTGATTGATTTTTTGGCGGAGAAAATGGGCAGCGTATAAAAGGCTGCCTGAACGGTTTTGCCATATATTCCCAATATATCAAAGTGCGGTTGGGCAGCATAATATGCCGTTAATCATCACCCAACAGCCAATCTAGGGCATATTGCACCGGGATACCGTCAATGATGCCGACATTCATTCGATTTAGCGTTAAAATGATTTTTTGATAATTATCATTGATGTGCAACAAATTTCGTTGTTCCCGATCATTATTTTCAGGCAGTTGGTAAGCAACTTGGATATATTTTTTCTGCTCGCCTTTAAAACACACAAAATCAATTTCTTCGGCATCCCATTTACCGACAAATACTTCATAACCGCGCCGTTTTAATTCAATAAAAATAATATTTTCTAACTGCGAACCGATGCTGCCTATTTGCCCCAGCGTATTATTGCGGATTCCGCTGTCTACCACATAATATTTCGCCTGCATTTTTAACCGCACTTTACCACGAATATCATAGCGGTTAGCCTCGTAGAAAATAAATGATTCTTTTAATAATTGAATATATTTATCAATGCTGGTGGAGTTGGTTTTAATGCCACTGCTGTTGATGGTGTCGGCGATTTTCTTGATAGAAACCGATGAGCCGATAACATCCAGTAAATAGGCAATCACCCGTTCTAATAAATTGATTTCACGAATATTACCTCGTGCGGCAACATCTTTTAACACGATGCTGCTATAAATGCCGTTTAAAATCTCCTTTTTCACGGCATCATTTTGCACGCTTGGCAATACCGGAAAACCACCCCATTTTAAATATTCATTAAACAGCAAGTCCGGGCTGGCTGAATTATGATTAAGCTGTTGATAGTCGACAAATTCCTTAAAGCTCAACGGGTAAACATGCAATTCAAGATAACGCCCGGCCAAATAAGTGGCTAATTCACCGGATAATAAATTCGCATTCGAACCCGTAATATAAATATCGGCATCAAATGCAACCCTCAAACCGTTAACCAGTTTTTGCCAATCATTTACTTCTTGAATTTCATCAAAAATAAAATAGATCTTACCATTCAACCCTTGCGTTTGCTGTTGAATATGATCAAATAACACAACGGCATCGGTGAGTCTAAAATTGGCCGGGTGTTCAAAATTATAAAATAGAATATTCTGCGGCAACACCGACTGCGCAAGCAGATAGTCCTGATAAAGCTGCAAGATTACCGATTTCCCCGAACGGCGAACGCCGGTGATCACTTTGATAAATTCATTGTCTTTTACATCAATTAGCCATTGCAAATAATGATCACGCGCTAGCATCACTCACCTCACCGGGTTAATTTCAAGTATGGTTGAATTTTATGGAATTATTAGAACAATTTCAAGTATACTTGAAATTATCAATAATCATAAATAAATTTCAATCATACTTGAATTTTCCTATCCCAAACCAAAACGGCGTCAACCTCGGTTAACGCCGTTTAAAAGCATTCAAAGTGCGGTTTCAGGCAGCCCCAGCCTTAAAATCCACGCTGGTACTGGCGTGGCACAAATTGCATCGGCGCGCTGTCTTTGCCGTTTTGGTGGTATTGCGCATTCAGCAGCCAATGCGGATCGCGCAATAAACCGCGTCCGATGGCGACCAAATCGGCATCGCCGCTGGCCAATACATAATCCGCCAGCGCCGGATCTTCCAACATGCCGACCGCAATCGTCGGTTTTCCTGTTGCCTGTTTGACGGCGCGTGCCAAATGCACCTGATAGCCTGCCTGAATGCTGGGGCTGTGCGCCGGGTCTGGCGTGCCGTCGCCACCGCCGCTGACGTGCAACACGTCCGCCCCTGCCGCCGCATAGCGTTTCGCCACTTCAAGCCCGTGTTCCTTGCTGTAGCCGTCTTTGCCGTATTCCTGTGCGGAAATGCGCACCAACAGCGGCATCTCGGCAGGCATCACCGCTTTGGCGGCTTGAATCACCTGCTCGCCAAACAGCATTTTGTCTTGCCCGTATTCATCGCTGCGCTGGTTGGCTTTGAATGAATGGAATTCGTGAATCAGATAGCCGTGTGCGCCGTGGATTTCAATGGCATCAAAACCGGCCTCCACCGCCCGTTTGACTGCTTCGGCGTATTTTTGCACCAAGCCTTTGACCTCGGCGGTGCTTAAATCACGCGGCGTTTGATAGCTCCAGCGCGGGTCTTTGTCATCGCCGTCGTACAAAATCGGCGACGGGGCGTCCACATAATCGTGTCCCAATGCTTTACGCCCCGCATGGGCGATTTGTATCGCGATTTTGCTGCCGTATTGGTGGGCGGCAGCCACAATACGCTTGAAAGCATCACGCTGCTCATCATTCCACAAGCCCAAACAGTTGGGGGTGATGCGGCCGTTCGGGGCGATATTGGTCATCTCCACGATAATCAGTCCCACGCCGCCGATGGCGCGGGCGCTGTAATGCACGAAATGCCAGTCGTTGGGCACACCGTCGGTGGCGCTGTAGGTGCACATCGGCGGCATCACCACCCGGTTTTTGAGTTCAAGGTTTTTTACGCGAAACGGCGTGGTCAAATAACGGAATTTTGCCATGTTGATAGTCCTGCTTTGTCGGTTAAAGTGCGGTTAGTTTATACCGAGCTTGGTATAAATAAAAATCGGCAGATTTCTAACTGCCATAAAAATCATGATGGCTTGCGGGTGTTGCTGCAAATCAACCTGCCTGTCGCCTACAACGCATCCAATACACACTTTACCGCACTGTTTAATGCCCACTGCTTGGCAATGCGTAAATCAGGCCGCTTGAAATCATTTACCTGTTTAAAAAGGGTAAAGTGCGGTTTCAGACGGCCTATCTTTAACACACAAAACCAAAAATTCATTTGAAAAAATGTAGAAGTTAAACATTTTTTCCTTTGATAAAATGTAGTTAAGGCGATAAAATAAGCAAAAAACCAGCTTAGGAAAACCGCAAATGCAACGGCAGATTCTCACATCACTACACGCATGGAAAGCAAAAACCAAGCGCAAGCCTTTGATTATTCAAGGGGCAAGACAGGTGGGCAAGACGTGGACGATGAAAACCTTTGGGGCGGCGGCGTTTGAGCAGGTCGCCTACATTAATTTTGACAACAACAGCCGTATGCAGACGCTGTTTGACGGTGATTTTGATATTGCACGGCTGCTACTGGGTTTGAGTATTGAATCGGGGGTAAACATCAATCCTGACAATACCTTGCTGATTTTTGATGAGGTGCAGGAAGTGCCGCAGGCCTTGTCCGCGCTCAAATATTTTTATGAAAACGCACCGCACTTGTACATCATGGCGGCAGGCTCGCTGTTGGGCGTGGCGTTGCACAAAGGCACGTCGTTTCCTGTGGGCAAAGTGGAATTTTTGTCGCTGTATCCAATGGATTTTTCAGAGTTTTTGTTGGCGGTGGGCGAAAAGCCGTTGCTGGATTTGCTCCATTCGCAAGATTGGGCGTTGATTGCGGCGATGAAGTCCAAATACATTGAGCGGCTGCGGCAATATTATTTTGTCGGCGGTATGCCCGAAGCGGTACAAACTTTTGTGGATACGCAAAATCTGCAAGCGGTGCGATCGGTGCAGCAGGATTTATTGCTGGCGTATGAGCAGGATTTTTCCAAACACATTGATGATCCCCGCCTTGTCATGCGGGTGCGTGCCTTGTGGAACGCTTTGCCGCAGCAGCTTGCCAAAGAAAACAAAAAATTTGTGCTAAGCGAGATGCAAAAAGGGGCAAGGTTTAAGGATTACGAATTGGCGTTGCAATGGCTCAAAGATAGCGGGCTGGTGCAGCCCGTTTACCGCATCAAAAAGCCCCACCTGCCGCTCACTGCTTATCAAGAAAACATCTTCAAGCTCTATTGTCTGGACGTGGGCTTGCTTGCCGCCAAAAGCCAGCTAGATCCGCAGGTTTTGCTGGAACAAAACCGCCTATTCACCGAATTCAAAGGCGCGCTGACCGAGCAATATGTATTGCAGCAATTACAAGCCAACCAGCCTAATCCTGTGTTTTATTGGGCGGCTGAAAAAGGCACAGCCGAGGTGGATTTTGTGTTGCAGCAAGGGCAGGAAATTGTGCCGATTGAAGTCAAAGCGGAAGAAAATCTCAAAGCCAAAAGCCTGAAATCTTATTGCGAACAATTCCAACCAAAAAGTGCGGTGCGAACGTCGATGTCAGATTATCGGCAGGAGGATTGGCTGACGAATGTGCCGTTGTATGGGGTGGTGAGTGGGGATGATGTTTAAAAATTAAGTTTCAGACGACCTTTTATAATTAAGCGTTATTTAATCTCAAGCACTCCTTATAAAAAGTATAGAAATTAAATAATGTTTAAAGTCTGAATAAAATTTCCATTTTATTACAGAGGCATAAATATGAGAAATAAATTATGAATACTAGCCACATTAATAGTGTATTATCAACTCCATCCATTGGTTTATTCACATGTATTGAGCTTTTTGAAATTATTGGCATACAAGATAAGAAAGCATTCAATATATTTACTTTGGCTATTGCCCAAGAAGTTAAGTGTGAACAAGCTACAGATGAAAAAATCACACCAAAATTTATTCAATTAAAAAAAGATAAATCTTTACAATTTGGTATTTTTAGAAGTGTGCTTTCTATCGGAGATTTTATTGACAAGATAAAGTATTTGGAAAATAACCAATGGCAAAATAATCAAGGTAAGCCTCTTTTGTGTGGTCAGCTTAGGTACATTCCTAGTGTATATGTTCCAGCATTGGAGTGTGGAAAAAATGAATTTTTAGGATTATTAAAAAATAATTTTTTTGGAGGTTCTCATTTATTTGAATGGTTTGATGAAAGTAAAGAGTATGTGCAAAGTTTGATTAGCAATCCTTATGCACTTATGGAACTTTCTGCAGAATTACAAAATTTTTTACCAATTAAGTTAGGTTCACATTCAGATAGATTGGGGAATTTTATTATTCAAATCCCTTGCTCATCGGTTTCTTTTCAAATTAAAGGAAAAGAAAAGAAAGACGGCAAGCATCATCAATTGATCTCTAATTTATATTTCAATCCTAAAATTACTGAGCATTTGAATTTATCTGGTATCTTTTGGCGAGAGCGTCATGGAAGCATAATTGATTTTCAAAAAATTCCACTGAAACAGGGAGAAAACATTATTCCTTTCAAGCAAATAAATGGAACTGGCTATTACACGATTTGGGATGAAGATAGACAAATAATTTGTGCAGGGGGAGAAGTTTTGCCATTGCTAGAAATGGTGAATTTTTCTATCCATATGCATGAACATCAACCAAGGATTTTTATGCTGGATGACCGAGAAGAGAGGATTAATATATCTATTAATGCATCAAAAAATCAAATCGGTGGCAATAAAGATTACCGAGATTGGACTAGGAGGAGATTAATTAAACTGGAAAAGAAAGAACTGCATAATTCTTTAAAACTAAGACAATTTAAAAAAGACATGCGAAATGAAGCACTGGCTTTTATAAGAGAATTGATTGAAAAATATGGAGGTCATGGAGTTTGCTTGTGGGATCCTTATCTAAGTGCTCAAGATTTACTAGAAACTGTATTTTTTAGCTCCTATGCAAATACACCAATTAAGGCATTAACTGGTTTAAAATCGGTAGAAAATAGCAGTAGAATGAGATATAGAAATGAACTTGAACAAGCCATTATAGAAGAGGCTTGGCTTAATTTGACATTCTTAAATGCCGATAAATCTAAAGTGGGTGATTTCCATGATAGATTCATTATATTCCCACAGCACTATGATACCCCTGCAAGATGTTGGTCTTTAGGTACTTCTATAAATAGCCTAGGGAAGAGCCATCATATTATTCAAGAGGTTGAAGATGCTCAAGTCATAACCGATGTTTTTGAAGAAATGTGGAATCAATCAATTGTTAATCAAGAGAATATTATATGGAAATCCAAGAGCAGCTAACTATCGAGGAGATATTTCAGCTCATTAAAAGCTGTAATATAAAAACAGAGATTCCTAATGAAACATATGAAATTTTTGATGTGGATTTTGATTTTGAGAACTGGAAATGGCAAGATAAGCATAATTTTAGGGATTTTATAGATAATAATTTCCCTCGCAACATCAATTATCAAGAAAATATTATTTATATTGAAAGCTTATTTGAAAGAAACTTACTTATTAGAAGTGTGTCATGGATTGTAAAACTGTTACAGGATGAACAGGCTACATCGAAAGAACTAAAAATTGTGCTTGAATTAACTTGTATCATGCCTAATTTTTGGCAAGCCAGCCATAATGAAGGTATTGTTTTTTCTGAATCAAGTAAAAAATTGGCTTTATCTTACTTAAAACACCTTGAAATAGATTTATCAACCAGTCATGATGCATCAATAAGTGACAAGGAGAGAATAAGAAACCTTTACCATTCTTTAGATAATCATTTATGGAAAGATATTGAAGGAGAGCATTACCAAATTCAATCTATATATGATAGTTTATCGTTACAATTTCACCACACTTATTCATTTATATCTGAATATCACATCGATGAAATCATTAATCTAATAAATAAAGAAAAAAGAGTTTGGCAACTGCTTTTCTGGTTAGCTAATTTACCAGAAAAGCAAAAGAAAACCGTACTGTTACAATCAACCAATCAATTAGCCAAGTTTCTATTACTACTAGATTTAAGATATCTGTTAGAACAAGAAAAACTTCAGTTATCGGATATTTGGGTCAATGCGCCATCAGAATGGTTTCAAATATTGAATAAACATCCTGTGCGATATCCGTGGTTACAGCTTGGATTAGGAAAATTTTTAGCGTCTGCAAAAAATGCACAAATAAAAGCCTATGTTGATAGTATAGAAATAACAGCTTCTTATGAAGATATCCAAGATTGCCTAATGTACTTTTTTACTCACTCCACTCAGAAACGCATTCATTATTTTTGCGAATTGGCATATAAGAAATGGGAATGCTGGGATTTTTATGATTCGTTTGAAATTAAACGAAGTGGCTTAGATATAGCGATAGTAAAATATTTTCAAGACATCACATCGGATGAAGATAGAATGAGTTTTATACAAAATGAAATTGAATATATTTTATTTTTCAATAAAAAATGGTTTGCTAGCATTGTAGAATTAAATAAATTTGTTTATTATCATTTATCTAGAATGCAACCTGCTTGTATGGCAGATGCATTCAAGCAGGATAATTCATTATCATTTGATAAAGCGAGAAAACACATTTATTATCCTGAACAATTTTTACAAGATTTGAGATGGAAAAATTGGATCTATATAGATTTATAATACAAGACTGATCCTCTTGCTGTCTCGCTTACTCTCACGCAAACCACACTCCCCCAAAGCAAAAAGCACGGTCAAAAATCTTAACCTTTATACCAACTTACTCAACCCGCTCAATCCTTATCTGCTTCGCCGTTGCCGACGGCTTAAATTCACCATCAAAACGCCCTAAATAAATCAAGCCGTTGGCAGGTTTGGTGTTGCCGTGAAACAAGGCGAGATTGCCCCATGGGGCGTAGTAGGTGACGTCGCCAGCTTTGGGGGCGAAGTTGCCGTTGTGGTTTGGGCTGTCGGGCAGTTTTTGCGACAGGTAAGCGATTTTTTCAATGCCGCCGTAGTTTTCCGCAGGCAGGCTGAGCGGCAGTTGCTTGAGCAAGGCTTGGGTGGTTGGATTATCCTCCAGCGTGGCGGTATGGATTTGATGACCAAGGGTGATTTTGATTTTCATGGTTGGTTCCTGTGCCGTGGCAGTGTGGCTGAATAAGATAATCAAGGCATAAATCAGGGCTTTCATAAGCTACGCCAAGCCGTCTGAAACTTCACACATAAGTGCGGTTTCAGGCAGCCTGTAATGTATCCGCTTACTGCAAATTCGCCTTAAAGAACTGCTCAAACTTATCAAACGGAATTTTGCCTGATTGATAGTCGTACAAATCCACATGGGTGGCATTCGGTACGATATACAGTTCTTTGTTGTCGCCTTTGAGTTTTTTGAACGCGTCTTCACTGAAATAGCGTGAATGGGCGTTTTCGCCATGCACCACCAATACCGCACTTTGAATTTCGCCGGCACGTTGCAACAGCGGCATATTGATGAACGACAGCGGTGTGGTGGCTGTCCAAGCGGCGTTGGAATTGACGGCACGAGGGTGGAAACCGCGCGGGGTTTTGTAAAACGCCCAATATTCCTGCACGAATTGCGGCTCTTGTCCGCTTAATGTTTCCGGCAGATTGTTGCTGCTTGGGGCGAACTCGCCCGCTTTGAAATCGCTACTGCGTTGGCTGTTCATGGCTTGCAACATCGCATAACGCGCCGCTTCGTCCACGCTGTTGTTATAGCCGTTTGCCATCACCTGCGACATATCATACATGGTGCTGGTGGCGGTGGCTTTGATGCGGGTGTCCATACTGGCGACGTTCAACGCCATGCCGCCCCAGCCGCAGATGCCCAACACGCCGATACGTTCGGCATCAACGAAATCCTGATTGCTCAAAAAATCCACTGCCGCGCTGAAATCTTCGCTGTTGATGTCGGGGCTGGCCACGTTGCGCGGTTCGCCGCCACTTTCCCCTGTAAACGACGGATCAAATGCCAGTGTGGCAAAACCACGCTGGGCAAGCTCTTGGGCGTATAAGCCCGATGACTGCTCCTTCACCGCCCCAAATGCACCCGCCACGGCAATCGCAGGCAGCCTGGCTTTGGCGTTTTTCGGCGCATTTTTCGGCAGGTATAAATCCGCCACCAAAGTGATGCCGAAGCGGTTTTTGAACTGCACTTTTTGCTGCGTTACCTGGTCTGATTTAGGAAAAATTTTGTCCCATTGAGTGCCGACGGTTTGCATGGTATTGCCCTCAAGATTGCTGTGAATGGAAACTTGTGCCAAGGCAGAAGCCGAAGCGAAGGTTAAACTCACACTCATGGCGGTGATGGTCAGCAGTTGTTTCATGGATTTGGCCATAGATTGCTCCTTTGCTTGATGCGTTGGTGTTTGCTATTGGGCTTATTATAAAAAACCGATAATTACCTGTAAATTTGCCATTTGCTAATTTATAATTAACGAAATAGGAATTATAAAATGAAAGAATGAATGAAAATGCCGTCTGAAATTTAACACTATCAAAGTGCGGTTTCAGATGGCATTTTCTATAACAAGAGGTAGATTTTGCGGAGGTTATAAAGGTCCGCTATATTTCCTTGTTTAATTCATTCAACACCAAGGTTTGCAGTTCGTCTTTTGGCAGTAAAAGCTGATAATCCGATACGCCGATGGGTTTGTTGATGTCTTGCAAGGCGATTTCTACGTCCAAGCGATCTTTTTCGGCACAAAGAATAATGCCGATGGATGGGTTTTCATGTTCGCTTTTTTCCAATTTGTCCAGCAGGGTCAGATAAAAATTCATCTTGCCCACATATTCTGCTTTGAAACTGCCGATTTTTAATTCAATCGCTACCAGCGAACGCAAGCCACGATGAAAAAACAGCATATCGACAAAATACTCTTTTTGGTTGTATTCCAAGCGGTATTGATTGCCGATGAAAGAAAAGCCTTTGCCCAATTCCAACACAAACGACTTAATTTTCTCCGTCAGTCTTTTTTCCAATTCTTGCTCTTTGATGGGTTCGGTAATGCCTAAAAAGCCGAGATTATAAGAATTTTTAAAGACTTCGTTGGCGTAGTCGGCGCTGATCGGCAATAAGGTTTCGTTGAAATTATTGGTTTGCAATTGCGTTTGGGTATGGTGGAATGTGTCCATTTTGATGGCGTTGAGCAGCAAATCTCTTGATCAGCCTTTGCTAATCACTTCATTGGCATAAAAGGCGATTGCTGCTAAAGATTGAACTTTGTTTAACAACAATAAATTATGCCCCCATGGCAAAACTGCGACAGCCTGTCGCAGTTTTTCATCTGCCTGATAATAACGCTCATAAAAACGCTTCATATCCCACAGATTGCGTGGCGACAGCCCCATATCGGGAAATTCATTTTTGAGATCGGCTGAAAGCTGTTTCACCACCGCACTGCCGTACCCTTCCGCTAACTGCCTGTCAAACAGCAATTTGCCCAAAAGCCAATACACCGAATTCACCGCCTCATTGATTTGCTTGGCAACTCGGGCTCTGGTGGTGTGAATTTGGCTAATGGCTTGTTGCAAGATTTCACTGTAATCGTTACTGCTTATCAGTTCTTTGCTCATTATTTTTTCCTTTATCGGCTTTCTGATTTTAGATAATTTATAACAAAATCATAGAGATAAATAGAGCGAAATACAATGCTGGCGAACATCATCGTCAGCCCCAAAAACGCTCCGAATAGGCTTTGGCGCTAAACCAACTTGGCACAAGGGTGTTCAAATGATCAAACCACGCCAGCATGGTCTGCATCATTTCGTTTGAATAATCCACTTCTTCTTTGCCCAAAGTGAGCGCCACCGTAAAGGCATGAATGCTTTCCGCCGCCATATATCGTCGCCCAATCCGCAGAGGGCGGATGGCTTTCAACTGCCTGCATGGTTTTCAGCATTTGTCCTGCTTGGCAGCCGAAGTCATATTGTGCGCTTTCTGAAAGCGAAGGGAGCAGTTCTTTTGCCTCCTCACCCTCGCACCAAGTCAGCAGCTGATAAACGTTTTTCCCCTTATTGCATACGCCGAAATCAAGCGGCTGCGACATCTTGATGCCCGTTAATGCAAAACGCTGAATCAGTTCAAATTCGTATTTTTTGCTTTCATATTCGACGATATCCGAAATACGCAGCAAGCGTTTGTCGCCATCAATGGTTGTTACGCAATATTTTTTATCGTCCGACCAACCTTTATTGATGATGTCGGTTTTTGCAAACGTGTCGGCATTCGGAATATCGCGGATGACGTCAATCATGCTTTCCCCTTGATGTTGCTTAGTTTGATGGTTTTTAAGCATAACAGTTGAGTTTGTTTCCTTAAAGCCTTAATTCGCACCACATTACCGCCCCGCTTGGGATTTGATGTAAGAAAAATGCCGTCTGAAACTTGACACAAGCAAAGTGCGGTTTCAGACGGCATTTTCCCACTCATCCAAAAGCTAATAATTTCCTATAAATCATCCATTTATTAATCTATAATTACCCAATTGGAAATCATACCCAACAAGAGCCAAAAATGGACAGATTATTCGCCCTCAAAGTCTTCTGCGTGGCGGCAGAAACGCTGCAATTCAAAGAAACCGCCCACCGCCTTGCCGTTTCCGCGCCGGTGATTACCCGCAGCATTGCCGAGCTGGAACGTGCCTTGGGCGAGCCGCTGTTTATTCGCAGCACCCGTCAGATTGTGTTGAGCGATTTCGGGCGGCAGTTTTTGCCCAAGGCGCAAGGGCTGTTGGACGAGAGTGAGCAGTTGTTCCAAAACCAAGGCAACGACGATGAAATGCACGGCGTGGTGCGGATTGCGATGCCGATTCTGCCGTTTAACGATGAGATTTTGGCCGAGCTTCTGACCGCACTTGAACCCTATCCGCACATCACGCTGGATTGGCAAGTGGGCGGCAAGCGCCTGAACGTGGTGGAAAAACAGATAGACGTGGGCATACGCATCGGTTTTGCCGCCGACAGCAATTTAATCGCCAGAAAAATCGGGCAAATACACGAAAAAATCGTTATCGCCCCCAAATTGCTGGCAAAACTGGGCAAACCAGCCGATTTTGCCGATCTCAAAAAACGCTACCCCCTTGCCGCCCTTGCCGACGAAAACACCGGCAAAGCCTGGGCATGGCACATCAACGATGACGAACAAATCCTCGCCAATCCGCAGTTTTACAGCCAAGAGATGAACGCCGTCCTCACCGCCGTCAAATCAGGGCGGGTGGTCGGGCATATTTTAGACTGCGTCTGCGCCGATGCATTGGCAAACGGAGACATCGTCGAGCTGTTCGCCAAGGTGCCGAAAATCCAGTGGCCGGTGTATCTCTACCGCCAACAACAAACCGCCGTGCCTGCACGGGTGAAGTTTGCGTTTGAGGAATTGGCAAGGATAGTGGGGCGGCGGTTTATTCAGGCTGCCTGAAAGCCCAAACCGATACAACGGAGACACAATGAAACGGACACAATTGATCGAATACATCGCCGCACAATACGGCGCAGCGCCGGATTACCCGTGGCAAAAACACCCCGACTACGCCGTGTTCCGCCACCCCAACCACAAATGGTTTTGCGCCCTGCTGCGGGTACCCGGCAGCAAATTGGGGCTGGCGGATGGCGCCAATGTGGACATCGTCAACCTGAAAGTACCGCCGGAATTAATCGGCGCTTTGCGCAGTATGCCGGGGATATTTCCGGGCTGGCACATGAACAAAGAACATTGGATTAGCGTGCTGCTGGATGGCGGCCAGAACGATGCAACGATTTTCAGCTTACTGGCGGACAGTTATGCTTTAAGCCGCTGAGGTTAAAGTGCGGTATAGCTACAACATATTAAGCGAATTGATGTTTCACCACTAGTAGCAGTGGCGATAGTGATCATGCTTGATTTGCTGTATCATCAAGCCTCTTGGTTAGATTTTTGGCTGCTTTATGAGAAGCCTATTAGCTAGAATGTACAAATAATTTGTGGTTATTAAGTTATGTATTTATCAAATATTAAACTCTGGAATTTTAAGAAATTCGGTTCGAACAGTGCAATAAACCTCGAAAAGCCGAATTTAGATTTAAATTTTACAAAAGGCCTAAACGTTATTATTGGTGAAAATGACTCAGGAAAAACAGCTATTATTGATGCCATAAAATTGGTTCTGAAAACGCATAGTTATGAATACATAAGAATTGATGATAAGGATTTTTACAACAATGCAAACCGTTTCCGTATTGAATTAACTTTTGATGATTTAACACCAAATGAAGCCAAAAATTTTACAGAGTTGTTAGGTTGGAATGGCACAGGAGAAAATGTAAAACCATTTTTAAAACTCAACTACGATGTAAAACGCCAAGCAGATAAAATACTACCCGTTGATATAAAAGCAGGTATTGATGAAGACGGTTATTTGCTCACGGCAGAAGCAAAAGAATATCTGAAAATAACATACTTAAAGCCGCTGCGTGATGCCGGAAATGAATTGGTTGCAAAACGTAACTCGCGTTTATCACAAATTCTTTTAGGCGATGAAGCCTTTAAAGGAAAAGAAAACGATAACGAGTTGTTACAGATTTTTTCTGGTTTAAAAAACAAATTAGAAGAGTTTTTCAACGAAAATGATGGAGTAGGTCAGCCCAAAGTTGGCAAGCAGATAAAAGATAAAATTGACGGTTACATCAAAGGTTTTTACGGTAACAATTACGAGACCGAATTTGGTGCAACGTCAAACGACATCAAAAGCATACTTGAAAAGCTCACTTTGTCATTAAAAGGTGAAATAAATCCAGGCTTAGGGACATTGAACCGTTTGTTTATGGCAGCCGAATTACTTCACTTAAACAAATCGAATTGGAGCGGTTTGCGTTTGGGCTTGGTTGAAGAGTTAGAAGCACATTTGCATCCACAAGCACAAATGCAGGTAATTGAGGCGTTGCAAAAATTAGACACCATTCAACTTATTCTTACTACGCACAGTCCAAATTTAGTTTCTAAAGTGAAATTGGAAAACCTGATTATTTGTAACAACAAAAATGCTTTTCCAATGGGCGAAACCTATACCAAATTGGATAAAAACAATTACAAGTTTTTAGAAAAGTTTTTGGACACCACAAAAGCCAATTTATTTTTTGCCAAAGGTGTGATTTTAGTTGAAGGCTGGGCAGAAGAAATTTTGTTACCAAGCATTGCAAAGGCAATAGGAATTAACTTAACCGAAAAAGGCGTTTCGGTTGTAAACATCGGACATACGGGATTTGACCATTACGCAAAAATTTACTTGCGACAAACAGAGCCGAATATGAAAATTCCTGTTGCTGTAATTACCGATTCCGATATTAGAGAATACGAAAAGAACGGAAACGATTTTGTAAAACGAGATGCAAACATCGTTCAACAAGAAATACAAACCGCACTAACAACCATAAACAAAAAATCAGAAAACAACGTTCAATATTTTTTAGCACCAAATTGGACTTTGGAGTATTCATTATTTAAGTCGACAAGTCTGACAGCTGTATTTCAAAATGCAGCAAAAGCCATTCACTCAGGAACAGATTGGGAAAAGGATTTTGAGTTAGCATTAGCAAAGAAGTTAATCAATAAAGGTTTGAAGAAAACTGAAATTGCTTATAGCATCGCAAATGCCCTTGATGAAGATCTAACAAAAGAAATTCAAGAGATTTCAATTTCAAAACATGAAAGCGATACAATTAATTATCTTATAAGAGCGATTGAGCATGCTGCAGGGAATTAATATAACCGAAGAAGAAGTTTATTATGCGGAACGATTGCTTCTACCTTTGGGTAAAACCTTTGATGATGAACATAAAGCATTTATCCGCAATTTTAATACCATCGATTTACAGGCAGTTCCGGGAAGTGGAAAAACAACGGCTTTATTGGCAAAGTTGGTTATTTTAGAACGTAAACTTCCATTTATTGATGGTTCGGGAATTTTAGTTTTGTCGCATACCAACGCCGCCATTGATGAGATAAAAGAAAAAATACAAAAGCATTGCCCTAAACTTTTTTCTTACCCAAATTTCATTGGCACAATACAAAGTTTTGTTGATGAGTTTTTGGCAATTCCGTTTTATGTTTCAAAATTTAAGAAGAAGCCAATAAGGATAGATAACGAGATTTACAACGAAAGAATAAAAAACTACCTTGATAAACTTTGGTTACATAGGTTCAATTTGAGCGAAGAAACCAACAGAAAAGTTGCTCATATTAAAAACAATAATGAAGCACTATTTTACAATTATCGGTTTCAATTATCAAATAAAATCCAATTAATAAAAAAATTAAACGAAGGTATTTTAGAAATCAGTAAACCGAGGGGACGTACAAGACCTCAAAATTATCGTGATTACACACTTCAAGAAAAACAAGAAGTTTATAATTGGTTTTTATCACTCAAAAAATCAATACTCAAATCCGGTATTTTACATTATGACGACGCATATTTTTTAGCCGAATTGTATTTGAAAAAAATTCCGAGTATCAAAACAATTCTTCAAAAACGTTTCTCCTTCGTCTTTGTGGACGAAATGCAGGATATGGACACGCATCAATACAATTTGTTGGAAAGATTATTTTATGATGAGGGACACAGCGTTTCAAAAATTCAAAGAATTGGCGACAAAAACCAAGCAATTTATAATTCAGTAAAAGCAACAGATATTTGGCAAGACAGAGTGGAGGTTTTAAGACTTAACGGAAGTCAGCGATTGAGCAAACCAATTGCAGACGTAGTGAAAAAATTTGCTTTGTACAACGACAATAATTTTGATATTGTTGGAAAAAATGAGTGCAATATAAAACCACATATTTTGGTTTTTGAAAACGAAACAATCGAAAACATCATTCCTTATTTTTCTAAAATTGTACGAGAGAATAATTTAGTCAATTCTGAAAAACCTATCAAAGCTGTCTGTTGGAATACAGATTGGAAAGATGATGATATAAGTCGTAACAATGTAACAAAGCTACGTTTAGAAGATTATCACAAAGGCTTCAAAAAAGAAAAAGGCAAGCCTAAACAAGATTACGACAACCTGAAAAGTTATTTGTTATACTACGCGAAAAAGCAAACATTAGAGCCTGTTCGGAAAAATATCTTAAA
>NZ_VDHF01000005.1:0-44957 GCF_006228025.1 Testudinibacter crocodili | reverse complement strand
ACTTTTGCCTTATTTATTGGCGAAAAGAGTGGCGAAAAATAGTCTATAGCTCAAATTATAAACAAAGATCAACAGACCCTAACACGTAAGGCAGATTTTTACAGGGCAGAACAAGCGCAGCGGTTTCTGCCTTCACGCTGCCTAAAAAATGCGGTAGTTCTGGAAAGTATGCTGGCTATTTTTACCTTATTCCTCTTGTGTTTTTCAACAGCATATTTTTCAGGTCACCATCATACTTTTCAGGTCAGCAACAAGCATTCTGCTACGAACTCGACAAAACTTCTGACGGTTGGCACAAACCCCCGATTTTTGTAATAAATCGCATACAGTGGCACCGGGTCGAGAGTCCAATCGGGCAATAGCTTGATCCAGCTTGGATTGATCAAACTACCGACTTCCGGCAGCAGCGCAATCCCGATATTGTCGTTCACCAACTCAGCCAACAGTCCGGCATCGTTAGCATTGACTCGTTTGTTGGCGTTGACTTTTTCACTTTTCCCGTGTTGATGGAATAGCCATTCACGTCCGTCACTTTTGTGTAACAAAGTATGTTGTGCCAATTGATCTGGGGTCTGCGGTATGCCGTTTTGGTGCAGATAGTCGACAGAGGCGTACAGTCCCAATGTCATCTCGCCCACCTTCTTCGCGACCAAATCCTCTTGTTCGGGCGAGCCGACGCGCAGTGCAATATCAATCCCATCTTGAATCATATTGATTCGGCGATTTTCCATATGAATATCCAACGATACCTCAGGATAGCGGCGGAGATATTGCCCCAAGTGCGGTGTGATACAATGGCGCAACACTTCGCTCGACAGCGATATACGCAGCAATCCGCGTGGTGTACTCAGGCTTTGTGCCACGCTGTTGACCGCATTGTCGGCGCATTCCAACATCATGATCGCATGGCGGTAAAAAGGTTCGCCCAGTTCATTTAAACGCACGCCGTTGCGCCCGCGATCCAGCAGTTTACTGCCAAGTGCGGTTTCCAATTCGGTCAAACGGCGGCTTAAACGGGATTTGGGCAGGTTCAGTTGCTCGGCTGCACGGCTCAAACTGCCGGCTTGCACCGTCGCGACAAAGAAGCGCATATCATTCAGGTCAATTCGTTCCATTTATGCAACCTTAAGTTTGATTTTTGTGTCTTGTTCACATCTCGCAACGATTATAAACTGCACCCATCAATTCAGCAATCTGGATAACCAAGGAGGACAATATGCGTATTCCTGAACTGAACCGAATTAATGAACTGGCACGTAAAGCCAAGCTGACCGCACTTTCGGTGGCGGAATTAAATGAGCGTGATCGCTTGAGACAACGCTATCTCATGGCAATTCGCGGGCAAGTGAATAATTCACTTGCCACCG
This sequence comes from Testudinibacter crocodili, assembly GCF_006228025.1. NCBI lineage: Bacteria > Pseudomonadati > Pseudomonadota > Gammaproteobacteria > Pasteurellales > Pasteurellaceae > Testudinibacter > Testudinibacter crocodili. Next base: position 43,590 of record NZ_VDHF01000005.1, on the reverse strand, counting down.
TGACGGTAGTTGATCCGCTCGGCAATGATGTAACACCACTGAAACTGCGCCAAGCGCAACGCAGTGGCATGATGACAAATTAATGAATAATAAAGGAAAATACTATGCGTACTATCAACAAAATTTATTCAGCCCCGAGCAAACACTGGGTTGGCGATGGCTTTTATGTTTCTCCGCTGTTTTCACATATGGCGGACGATAAATTTACCAGCCCGTTTTTAATGTTGGATTATGCCATGCCACAACGGTTTGCACCGAATGAAGCTAATCCACGCGGTGTTGGTTCGCATCCGCATGCCGGCTTTGAAACCGTGACCATTGCACTGCAAGGGGAGGTGGAACACCGTGATAGCACTGGTAATGGCGGTGTGATCGGCACTGGCGATGTACAATGGATGACCGCCGGACGGGGTATTGTGCACCAAGAGTTCCATAGCGAGCGTTTTAGTCGTGAAGGCGGAATGTTTGAAATGGTGCAATTGTGGGTGAATCTGCCGGCGAAAGATAAAAACGCTGAGGCAGGTTATCAAAGCATTCCGGCTGCCAAGATTCCGGTGGTTGAGTTGGCGGATTCTGAGTCGACAAAGAGTGCCGGCAGTTTGCGGGTGATCGCCGGTAATTACGACGGCAACCAAGGCGCAGCACGCACGTTTACCGAGTTGAATATGTGGGAAATTGACCTCAATCCAAACGGGAAAACCGTGCTGACGATTCCGGCGGAACACAATCTGATGTTAGTGGCGTTGCGTGGCAATGCGTTGATTAACAATGATAAAGTCGCACGCCCGACCGAGTTGGTGACTTTCAAGCAAGAAGCTGGCGAAATCAGTTTGCAAGCCGGTGATGAAGCTGTGAAACTGCTGCTGCTCAGCGGTGTGCCGATTGATGAACCGATTGCGGCGCACGGTCCGTTTGTGATGAACACCCGTGCCGAATTGGTCGAAAAATTCAATGCGTTTAATCGTGGCGAATTTGGTGCGCTATAGCATGAACTGCTAGCATGAAGCAAAGTAGTATAAAGTCGTGCTGAAAAGTAAAAGTGCGGTTGGGGAGTGATCCCGAACCGCACTTTTGTGTTGTTAATGCTATAAGTGCGGTTTTAATGCAGTGATGCAGCGCTCCACCACTTCCTCAAACGAGCCGTTAATATCAATATGCAGCACGTCAGGTTCGTTTTGTTGCGGCACTTCCAACGTATCAAACTGACTTTTCAGCATATCCACTTTCATATAATGCCCTTTGCGCTGTTTCATTCGGGCTAACACCAGCTCGAAATCTCCTTCCAAAAACAAGAACTTGATATGCTGATTGCCGTCGCGGATAAGATCACGATACTGCTTTTTCAACGCGGAACAGACGATAATTCCGACTTCGCTTTTCTGCTCCAAACTGAATGCTGCATCACGAATGCGTTCTAACCAAGGGGCGCGGTCATCATCATTTAACGGCTGTCCTGATCCCATTTTGAGGATATTGGCACGTGGGTGTAAATCATCGCCGTCGATCAACTTGATCCCCAACCGATGAGCAAGTGCGGTGCCGACAGAGGTTTTTCCAGTGCTGGAAACACCCATTAGAATAAAACTTTTGCCTTTTGTCGATGTCATTGTGTTCTCCTGAAATGGGCTACAATTTAGGTAGTAACATAGCCTAAAATAGAAAAAATAGTTACCGATAACAATCGATATAGTGATCTTGATCACGAATTTATTGATAACAATAAATTCAAACATACTTTATTGCCTGGATTATTTGAGCTGGATCTCAATTTTACATTTTCATCACAAATATCCCTTTACCACTAAAATAATAAAAAGTATGTTATCGGTAACGTTGTTAAGGAGAGGGAGCCATCAGCTTTTTTGATGGCAGGATGTTAGCGGCAGTTTAACCGCACTTTTAAAAGGATGTTACTATGTTAATTTTAACCTTGCTGGTCGCCATTTTGTTATTACTGGTGATGATCATCAAATTCAAAGTTCACGCCTTTGTTGCTTTGTTGATAGTCAGCTTGCTGACTGCAGTTGCCACGGGGATTCCGGTGGATAAAATTCTACCGACATTGCTCGGTGGTTTTGGCAGCACACTGGCGTCTGTCGCATTGTTGGTTGGTTTAGGAGCGATGATCGGGCGTTTATTGGAGATCACGGGGGGTGCTAAAGTGCTGGCAGACACGTTGATCAATAAATTCGGCGAAAAAAGAGCGCCGCTTGCGTTGGGTATCGCCTCATTGTTGTTTGGTTTTCCAATCTTCTTTGATGCCGGTTTGGTGGTGATGTTGCCGATTATCTTCAGCGTGGCAAAACAGTTTGGCGGCTCGCTGTTCCGCTATGCGTTTCCGGCTGCAGGGGCATTTGCGGTGATGCACGCATTCCTGCCACCGCACCCGGGTCCGGTTGCGTCCGGTGACTTATTGGGGGCGAATATTGGTCTGTTAGTGATTGTTGGTTTGTTGTGTGCGATCCCGACATGGTATATCGCGGCTTATTTGTACGGGACATTTTTGGGCAAAAAAATGCATTTGGATCTGCCGAAAGCATTTTTAAATGCGAATGCCATCAGTGAAACCGTCACGCAAAATCCGCCAAGTTTCCGCAAAGTGTTGAGCATTTTGTTACTACCGTTGCTGCTGATCATGTTGGATACCGTATTGAACACCTTAAGTGTGTCAAAAGTGGTGGATGGCTCAGAAATGTGGGTGCAAACCTTGCGTTTCTTCGGCAAAACGCCGATCGCGCTGTTAATCACTTTATTGTGTGCGATTGTGATGTTAAAAGGGCAACGCAGCTATGAGCAAATTGAGAAAATTTGCGATAATGCTCTGGGCCCGATTTGCGCAATTATCTTGGTGACCGGCGCAGGCGGCATGTTCGGCGGCGTATTGCGCGCCAGCGGCATTGGCGATGTCTTGGCTGGCATGTTGTCGGATACTGGGATGCCAGTGATTGTGGCAGCATTTATCATCTCACTGGCGCTGCGTGTGGCACAAGGCTCGGCAACGGTTGCGTTGACCACGGCTTCTGCGCTGATTGCGCCGACTGTGGCGGCGACTACCGGTTTAAGCGCATTCGATCTCTGTTTTATCGTGATCGCCATTGCCTCCGGTGCGACAGCATTTTCCCATGTTAACGACTCCGGTTTCTGGTTGGTCAGCCGTTTCTTGGAGATGGATACCAAAACCACTTTGAAAACATGGACTGTGATGGAAACTTTAATCGGCTTTGTCGGCTTTACCATCGCTTGTATCGGCAGCATTTTGTTGTAATTTTGCCACATTTTCTGACCGCACTTCGCCAGCCAGAAACGGCAACAAAGTGCGGTTTTCTTCATCAATAGCCTGCAACAATTTCTGCATTTATTCGCTTTAATTCCGTGTGAAAAGTCGTGTTGAGTGATACAATCCTGCCTTAAATTATTCGCCAATCTAAGAGAAAATTATGGCTCGCCAAAAGAAAACCCGCAAAATCAGCGATATTATGCCGGTGCGCAGAACCGACAAAGCGCCACCGCTGGCAAATGTAAAAAGCAAGAAAGGTCGCAAACCAACCCGTTATGAACTGGACGTGCAGGCACGTGAAGAAAAACGTAAGAAAAAACACAAAGGGCTTGATGCCGGTTCTCGTCACAGCGCTGCCGATAAAAACAGCAATAAGCAAAGTGCGGTCAAAGCCGACCCACGGGTCGGCAGCCGTAAAAAAATTCCGTTGATGATCGAAATGGTCAACAAGCCGGAGAAAGGCAAAGTGATTACGCCGATCAAAGTGGAAAGTGCGGTCGTTAAACCGAAAATTGATCCAGCTTTAGAACTGGAACAGTTGGAAAACAACGAGTGCTTAAATGAGTTGCTTGACCATTTGGACGAAGGCAAAACCTTGTCGGCGGAAGATCAGCAATTTGTCGATGACTGCTTGCGCCGGATTGAACAGCTGATGCAAGAGCTGGGGCTGAATGAAGAAGACGAAGATGAAAATAGTGAAGATGCGCTATACCGCACTTTTAATACTATTGATATCAATAAGTTTCGTTAACGAGTGAGTTTTAACGGATGAACTGGACGATTGTTTTAAGCCTTGTTGCCGTCGTGATTATCGTGGGATTGGTAAGTTATGCAACATGGCTGCTGCTGGCATTGCGTCGCCAAAAACAGAAAATCGCCGCCGCACGACAAAAACGGCATGATTTTACCTTTGACAGCGTGCAAATTATCGCCAAAGCAATGTTAAACGATGATTGTAATTTATCCGAAGGAGTGCTGCGGCTAAATGCGCTATTGCCGGGGTTGCAACCGCAGGCTTTGGACAAATACAGCGCAATGCAGCAGCTTTATCAGACGGTGATGGAGATGCCGACTCACGAGGCGCGTCGTGCTTTGCCGAAAAATCAGCGGATGCGTTTGGATTTGACCCGTGAAAGCGCCGAAGCCGAACTTGAACAAAAAATCAAATTGGAATTGCGCCAATTGTTGAGTGATATTGAAATAAATAACAGGAAAAATAATGTCAGAAATTGAATGGGATCTCAATCTAATCCAGAAATACAACCAATCCGGGCCACGCTACACCTCTTATCCGACCGCACTTGAGTTTAGCGACGACTACACCGAGCAGGATTTTCTGCAAGCCAGCCAACGCTATCCGGATCGCCCGCTGTCGTTGTATGTGCATATTCCGTTCTGCCATAAGCTCTGTTATTTTTGCGCCTGTAACAAAATTATTACCCGCCATCAACACAAAGCAGATATCTATTTGGATTATCTGGAAAAAGAGGTACAGCAGCGTGCTAAATTGTTTACCCAGCGCAACGTCACTCAAATACATTGGGGTGGTGGCACCCCGACCTATTTAAGCGAACAGCAATCGGCACGTTTGATGCAAATGCTGCGCGACAATTTCCAGGTTGATCCGGCGGCGGAAATCAGCATTGAAATGGATCCGCGTGAAATCGAGCTGTCGATGCTCGATCACCTGCGTCACATCGGTTTCAACCGCATCAGCATGGGGATTCAGGATTTTAATAAAGACGTGCAGACGGCAATCAACCGGATTCAAGATGAAGCGTTTATCTTCTCACTGATGAAAAAAGCCCGTGAATTGGGTTTCACCTCGACCAATATTGATTTGATCTATGGTCTGCCGTTCCAAACGGTGGAGAGCTTTATGGCAACCTTGCAGCGGGTCAGTGAGCTGAACCCGGATCGCATGAGTGTGTTTAACTACGCGCATTTGCCGTCTCGTTTTGCCGGACAGCATAAAATCAAAGACGCAACGTTGCCACCACCGACCAGTAAGTTGACGATTTTGCAAAAAACCATCGAAACCTTGACCGCTGCAGGCTACCGTTTTATTGGCATGGATCACTTTGCCAAACCGGACGATGAACTGGCGATTGCACAGCAAAACGGTGTGCTGCACCGCAATTTCCAAGGTTACACAACCCAAGAAGAAGCCGATTTGCTCGGTTTGGGCGTATCTGCCATCAGCTTAATGGGCGATCACTACGCACAAAACCAAAAAGAGTTGAAGCAGTATTATGCCGATGTGGAAGATCACGGCAATGCGCTGCACAAAGGTTTCGTTATGAGCCAAGAAGATTGCTTGCGCCGTGATGTCATCAAAGCGCTAATTTGCAATTTCAAATTAGATTATGCGCCATTGGAACAGCAATACGGTATTGATTTCAAAGTCCATTTTGCCGAAGATTTGGCACTGTTAAAACCGTTGGCAGAAGACGGCTTACTCACTCTTGGCGATACCGCCCTAACCGTTTCTGCCAAAGGGCGGTTACTGATCCGCAATATCTGTTTGTGCTTCGACACTTACTCACGCCAGCTGGCTAAACGCCAGCAGTTTTCGAGAATTATTTAATCGTTATTATTGGTGGGCTAATAGGAAAATATTAGCCCATTTTTATTCTTGATAAGGATAAAACAGCCCTAAGATAACCGTAAGATTTTTAAGATCAAAGTGCGGTCAGGCAAATAAGTCATTTAATCCTTCGGAAATAGTTGGATGGGTAAAAATTTGATTTTTCAGGTAATCAGCCGGAATGTGGTGATCCATTGCTATTTTGAATAGGTTGATGATTTCATGGGCTTCGGCACAAAACAGTGTGACCCCTAAAATTTGATTATTGTCGTTATCAATAATCGCTTTCAGCAAACCGTCGGTTTGGTTCAATATCTTGGCTTTGGGAATCGCTTCGGCGCTCAGGGTAGCGACACGATAGCTGCGTCCACTCTCGGTAGCTTGGTTTTCGGTCATGCCAATGTGCGCCAGCGGTGGTTCGGTGAACACGGTAGTTGGAAAGTGCGGTCGATCTTGGATATTGCGTTTTCCTTCGCCTAATAACTGTTCGCGCACAATGCGGTAGTCATCTAGGGAAATATAGGTGAACTGCGGACTGCCGGCTACATCGCCCATTGCCCAAATGTGCGGCGCGGCTTGCAGCTGTGAGTTGGTTTTGATGAAGCCACGTTCTGTCAGTTCAATCCCGGCATTTTCCAACGCCAGCCCATCAGTGTTTGGACGGCGACCAACCGCAAGCAAAACGGCATCTGCACTGAAAGCACCTTGAGAAGTGATGATTTGAGTTTCGTTTGAATGTTGTTCAAAGCGTTTCACATCAGCACCCAAGATAATGTCAACACCTCGAGCTTGCAACACGCGCATCATTTCATCGGCAATATCACGATCTTCCCGTGGCAGGAACGTATTTCCGCTGTCAATAATCGTTACCTCAGTACCGAATTGGTGATACATAAAAGCAAATTCCAGCGAGATATAGCCACAGCCGATAATCACTAGGCGTTTCGGGTGAGTATTCAAAGATAAAATTCCGTTGCTGTTATAGATCTGTTCTCCGTCTGCGCCGGGAATATTCAGTTCAACGGGCAGGCTCCCGGTATTGATAAAAATGCGCTCGGCAGTGACACGGAATTCGCCGTCGCGTCCACTGAGGATCACTGTATTTTGATCTTCAAAACGTGCTTTGGCAGTGATGATTTGCACGTTGTCCAGCGCATCGAGTTTGCTAAAATTTGCTGCGCGTAATTTGGTGACCAGACTATTTTTCGCTTGCATGGACTGTTGAAAAACATGATTTTTATCAGCGATAGCTGCATTTTTTTCGCCTTCAACCAATAGCTTTTTAGATGGAATGCAGCCGATGTTGATGCAGGTTCCGCCATACATTTGCTCACTGGCCTCAACCAGAATCACCGGCTGTCCGTGTTTTGCCAGGTCAGCCGCTAGGGTTTTTCCGGCTTTGCCAAAGCCGATGATGAGATTTTGAGTGTTTAATTGTTGCATAATTCGATCCTTAAGTATTAAACGAGATTATTTCGCATAAAAATAGTAGTTTTAATAATAGATGAATTAGGATAATAACAAGTCTCTATTATGCTCATTATGTACCGAAAAAATCTTATTTCCTGTATGTTTTTCAAACACCATTATAAGCAGATTCTTTTCTAATAAAAATGGTTTCACTGTAATCACATTTTAATTTCTATTACAATATACTGAATTCATGTAAAACATCGCAAAAGGCAGGGAAATATGATTATCGTAACAGGCGGCGCAGGGTTTATCGGCAGCAACATTATCAAGGCATTAAACGCAATCGGACGCAAAGATATTCTGGTGGTGGACAACCTCACCGACGGCACCAAATTCGCTAATTTGGTCGATTTGGATATTGCTGATTACTGTGATAAAGAAGATTTTATCGGTTCCATCATCGCCGGTGACGAGTTCGGCGAGATTGAGGCGGTGTTTCACGAAGGGGCGTGTTCCGCCACCACCGAATGGAACGGCAAATATGTGATGAGCAACAACTACGAATATTCGAAAGAGTTGCTGCACTACTGCTTGGATCGCCGTATTCCGTTTTTCTATGCCTCTTCTGCCGCGACCTACGGCGACAAAACCGAATTTAAGGAAGCACGTGAATTTGAAGGCCCGTTGAATGTGTACGGCTATTCCAAATTCCTGTTCGACCAATATGTGCGCGAGATCCTGCCGGAAGCGGAATCACCGGTGTGCGGCTTCCGTTATTTCAATGTGTACGGCCCGCGCGAAAACCACAAAGGCAGCATGGCGAGCGTGGCGTTTCATCTGAATAATCAAATTCTGAAAGGCGAAAATCCGAAGTTGTTTGCCGGCAGTGAGCATTTCCGCCGTGATTTTGTGTATGTCGGCGATGTAGCGCAAGTGAATATCTGGTGTTGGCAGAACGGTGTTTCTGGCATTTACAACTGCGGCACCGGCAAGGCGGAATCGTTTGAAGCTGTCGCCAAAGCGGTGCTGGCATTCCACCAAACAGGACAAATCGAAACCATTCCCTTCCCGGATCATCTGAAAAGCCGCTATCAGGAATATACCCAAGCGGATTTAACTAATTTACGCGCCACAGGTTATGACAAACCGTTCAAAACGGTTGCCGAAGGGGTGGCGGAATATATGGCGTGGCTAAACAAAAAGTAACGAATAAAACAGAATTGGAAAACGCGTAATGAGAATTTTGGTCATTGGCCCGTCTTGGGTCGGCGATATGATGATGTCGCACAGCTTGTATCAAGTATTGAAACAGCGTGATCCCGACTGCGTGATTGATGTGATGGCGCCCAATTGGTGCCGTCCGCTGTTGGCGAGAATGCCGGAAGTAAATCAAGCGATTGCGATGCCGATTGGACACGGCAGTTTTGCCTTGGGCGAACGTTATCGTTTGGGAAAATCACTGCGCAATCGATATGATCAGGCGATTATCCTACCTAATTCGCTCAAATCGGCGTTTATTCCGCTGTTTGCCAAGATTGCGCAACGACGTGGCTGGAAAGGCGAAAGTCGCTATTTTCTGTTGAATGACTTGCGCAACAACAAACAGGATTATCCGTTAATGGTGCAGCGTTATACCGCACTTGCCTTTGACAAAAGTGCGGTTCCGATGGCAGACCAATTACCGATTCCTTATCCTTATTTGCAAGTGGATAGCGCACAGATTGCCAAAACCCAGGCTAAATTTGAGCAGCAAACCGCACTTGCCGAAAATCGTCCGATTATCGGTTTTTGTCCAGGGGCGGAATTTGGTCCGGCAAAACGCTGGCCGCATTACCACTACGCCAAATTGGCGGAATTGTTGATCGCACAGGGCTACCAAATCCATATTTTCGGCTCCGGCAAAGATGATGCCGTCGCCGAGCAAATCCGCAACAGCCTGCCGAGCGCACTGCAACGTTATTGCATCAACCTTGCCGGACAAACCCAGTTGGAAGAAGCGATCGACCTGATTTCCTGTTGCACTGCCGTGGTCAGCAACGACTCCGGCTTAATGCACATCGCCGCCGCCTTGCAACGCCCACTGGTCGCACTCTACGGCCCGACCAGCCCACAATACACCCCACCGCTCAGCGACAAGGTGGAAATTATTCGTTTAATCGACGGCGGTTTAATCAAAGTGCGCAAAGGCAGTGACAGCAGCGAAGGCTATCACCAAAGTTTGATTGATATTCAACCGGAATTGGTGGTGGGGAAACTCAAGATACTGCTGGGACAATAAATATAGAGCGATAAGTAGGACAACAAATGGAAATAAGTTATCACATCACGGCACAAGAGTTTGCGACCGCACTTGGTCGGATGCAAGCGGCAGCTTATAAACAATCTCCACTTTATTGGAAGTTGGCGCTTTTTCAATTACTGGTTTTTGTCGTGCTTTTTGCGAGTTTCGGCTTTTTTAGTATTGTTGGTTACGACGCCATCCGAGAATATGCCGATTATTATGATAATTCCTTGGTCGATTGGGCGTTCTACGGTTTAATTGCGGCGGTAGTGCTGTATTATTTTTCGCCTATTATATACAACATGACATATACCCGTTTTTACAATAACCACCTTTTTGTTTCGGAAAAAAGTGCTTATATCGGTGAAGCAAAGTTAGTGCTGCAACCGAACGGTATTTTCTGTCAGAATCAAGGCAGCGAAGCGCTGTATTACTATGAAGGAATTTACGGCGTGGAAACGATCAAAGATTTCTTGATCATTCGTATTGATCGCGGAGTGTATCTGCCGATACCGGAGCATGGGTTCAAAAGTAAGCAACAGCGTCAGCAATTTGAATCTGAATTAAATATGAAATTGCAGCGGCAAACTATTTCTGCCTAAAAGGGAAGTATCACAGAATACGTGCTAGAAAATAGAAAAAATGGTCGCAATCTTAAAACAAAATGCGACCATTATTTTTTATTCAATCCCGGTAGTCACTGAGAAATGTCGGGTTTCATTTGCTGCAAGTATAATCAAGGTGCCGCTGCGTTGTGCGGCTAAGTAGCCTTCAGGGCGGCAGGTTGCCGGCAGGACAAAGGCACCGACTTGTTGATCAGCATTATATAAAATCCAGCGGGTAGCATAATTAAATTGTTCAGATGAAAATTTAGTCAGGTAACAATGCCCATCCGGTGATTGCATACGATATTCTAAATTTGCTTGATATTGCTGCAGATCATCCATGAAAAAAACAATTTCAGGGTTATACAATTCATCATTCTCTAAACGAGTTAAACTATATTCTCCTTGTTTGATTTTTTCATTGAACGCGCTCCATTCCGGAGTTGGTTTGACATGGGCTGGAATGGATTCACGCAATTTAATCGCTGCATCAGGGATATTTTGGCTGAATGTTGCGCCATGTTCGTAACAGTAATTCATATGGCACATATATTGCAACGGCATTTCGACACTGGCAAGGTTGGTGACTTGCATTTGAATATCAAACAGGCTGCTGTCGGCATAAAGAATAACTTTAGGTTGTGCCAGATAATGATCGCCAAAACCTTTGACATATTCGTATTCGCCGCAAAGGGCAACATGATTATCTTCGAATTCAAGCCAGGCTTTATCCATTGCGGCGCAAGGCATTTCACCGTGCAGAGGGTGGTTATCTTCCGGTGCAGGGCAACCGTTGCGGATTAAGCCCGAGTGAAAACTGAAGCAACCGTAAGTATCAATAATTTCGGTACCGCACTTGGGTTCGCTAAACATATTTTTCATCTTCAAGCTATGTCCATTGAAATAAGCGTCCCAAATAATTTGTCCGTAGAATGGCAGCACGGTGATAAAGCCTTTTTGGTTACTGATTTTTATCGCTTCAATACCGGAGTTATACTTAAAGCCCTCAACGGTAATTTGGCTATTTTGTAAGAGTATTTTTTTCTCGCGACTGAATAGCTCGCTATATAAAGGAATGGTGGTTTTCATTTTTTCCTCACTTAATCTTATTTCATTTCATTTCATTGCGTTTGCCGTAGAAATAGTAACCGACATAGGCAAAGCAGAGTAGCGGTACAATAAACGCATGTTGAATTGAGCCGATGGAATCAGAGACTAATCCATGAATGGCGGGTACGACGGCAGCACCGATAATTGACATCACCACAACCGCCCCTGCGACTTCACGGTGTTCTTGTTCAACTGTGCCCAACACAGAAGCATAGATTGTCGCCCAACAAGGACCAAATAAAGCGCTGGCAAAAATAGCCGCATAGACCGCAGAGAAATCCGGCACAAATGCGGTGTAAGCTAAGGTGATAACGCCTAATACTGAATACCAAACTAGCACCCAATTCGGTTTGAATTTTGTCATCAAGAAATTGGCAATAAATTTGCCGACAAAGAAGCCAATAAAGCTATAGACCATAAAATCAGAGGCATCACGTTCATTCATATTGCTTAAATTCAGCGCCAAGCGGATGGTGAACGACCATACGGCAACCTGCATACCGACGTACAAGAATTGCGCCAAGATCCCTTTTTTGAACGCACTGTTTTTCAGCAGATATTTTAAGGTATCGATAAAGTGCACATCGTGTTTTTCGCCTTCATTAACCGCTTTACATTTCGGAAATTGCGTGATCAAGAATAAAAAAGCAACAGCGATTAAGACAAAAATCAGATATTTATAAGGCTGTAAGGTGTGCTGTAACATTGCCAGTTTAAAATCGTGCAGCTGCTCCGGCGTCATACCGGCAACTTGTTCGTGCAGGCTGGCTCCTTCTTGGAATATTAAATATTTGCCCAACAAAATACCGAAAATAGCGCCGATAGGGTAGAACGTTTGGCTGATATTTAAACGCAATGTGGCGTAGTCTTTATGTCCGATCATTGAACTGTAAGTATTGGCGGAAGTTTCTAAGAAACTTAACCCAATGGCGATCGAAAAAATAGCCGCTAAAAACATGGTGTAAGTCGCCATATGCGAAGCCGGATAAAACATCAGGCAGCCACCGATATATAAGGTTAAACCAATTAAAATAGCGATTTTATAACTGGTTTTCTTAATGACAAGCGAGGCAGGAATAGCGATCAGAAAATAGCCGCCATAAAAAGCACTTTGCACTAATGCACTGGCAAAATCGCTCAAGGTAAATACGCTTTTAAATTGGGTGATCAAAATATCATTGAGACTGGCAGCCGCACCCCATAGCGGGAACAGGCAGGAGAGCAAAATGAATTGAAACAGCGGGGTTCTGTTTAGATAGCCGTCTGGCATTTGGATAATATTTTTCATGATACAGCTCCTATTGTTGTGCCTGTTTAAAGAGATTGAATTGTGTTTGGTCAGGATAAGAGGATTGCGTTCCTTTGCCGGTCACGCTGTAAGCCGCATATAACGAAGCTTGCTGCATTGCCTCGAGTACGTTTCCGCTGTGGATATAGTGTTGCGCAAAACAGCCGATAAAGGCGTCGCCTGCACCGCTGGTATCGACGGCATTGACTTTACAAGGTGGTACTTTCACGATTTGATCACCGTACAGCCAAACCGATCCTTTGTCGCCTAAGGTTACAATGAGGTTTTTCAAACCCTTTTCCAATAAGAAGTGTGCAGCGGCTTGAATCTGCTCCATATTGGCAACCGGCATACCGGTCAAGATTTCCAGTTCGGTTTCGTTCGGCATAAAGAAATCACACTTACAGGCGTATTCAAGCGAAAGCGCTTTGCTCGCTGGCGCAGGATTTAAAATCACTTGAATTCCGTAGCGATTGGCAAAATCAATGGCGTAATACACGGTTTCCAGTGGAATTTCCAACTGGAGAATAATTAATTTGCATTGTTGCAATTCAGCGGCAGCGCGATCAATGTCTTCCGGTTTTAAGTGCGCATTGGCGCCTTTGATAATCAAGATTCGGTTTTGTGAACTGGAATCGACAAAAATAGGCGCAACACCGCTAGAGACACCGCTGACTTTTTCAACATATAGTGTATCAATACCGTTTTGTTGAAAATTGCGCAGGGTATTCTCCGCAAAAATATCATCCCCTACTTTGGATAACATCATTACGCTTGCCCCAGTACGGGCTGCGGCAATGGCTTGATTTGCCCCTTTGCCGCCACAACCCATCTGAAAGGTTGGCGCTTCTAAGGTTTCCCCTGCTTTTGGCATTTGATCGACATAGGTGATCAAATCAACCATATTTGAACCAATAACTGCAATATCCATTACTTTTTCCTTTTGTTAAAATTAAAACATTAATTGCTAAAAATAGTTTATAATAATAAAAATGTTAAAAAAGTTACATCGATCACAGATTTTAAATTAAATTGGCATATCATATGAAAAACCGCTTCGTTATGAAGTATAAATTCAATAGGAGAGAAAAATGGAAACTAAAGAGATTGTAAAAATGATTGATCATACCGCACTTGCTTGTGATAAGACTGAGGCTGAAATCAGTTTGTTGTGTCAGGAAGCGATTTCAAATGGATTTTATTCGGTATGTATCAATGCCTGTCATATTCCACTGGCGAAGGGATTGTTGCAAGGGCAAGATGTAAAAATTTGCACAGTAGTTGGATTCCCATTGGGGGCGACGCTGAGTTCAGTGAAAGCTTTTGAGGCAGCGGAAGCGATTAAGGCAGGGGCGCAGGAAGTGGATATGGTGATCAATGTGGGCTGGGTCAAATCCACACAGTGGGACAGGGTGAAAGCTGACATTGACGCAGTGCTGAATGCCTGCGGGCAGGTTCCATTGAAGGTGATTTTGGAGACTTGTTTATTAACTCGAGATGAAATAGTAAAATTGTGCGAAATTTGCCGTGCGCTTCAGGTGGCTTTTGTCAAAACGTCAACCGGTTTTAGTCAAGGCGGCGCAACGGTTGAAGATGTGGCATTAATGCACAGTGTTGTCGGGCGTGATATTGGGGTGAAAGCCTCCGGTGGCGTACGTGATCTTGCCACGGCGTTAGCGATGATTGACGCTGGCGCCAATCGGTTGGGAACCAGTTCCGGCATTGCTATTGCCAATGGATTGCAGGATAATCAAGCAGGTTATTAATGTGAAACAGGAGCCGCGGTGGATACAAAAGTAAACGCGAGAATTCAACAATTGGAATTCTTGTTAAAACAAATGGATAAGATTCATTTGCGTGATGCCGCAGGCATTTTAAATGTTTCTGAAATGACCATTCGGCGTGATCTCAGCACCGATACCGGCACTTTAGTGCTGCTGGGCGGTTATATTGTTAAAGATCCACAGCGTTTTAATGAAAACGGTTATTTTATTTTTGAGCAACAAAGTAAAAATATTGCTCAAAAAATGCAAATTGGAAAACTCGCTGCAGAGCAAGTGAAAGAAGGCGATGTTGTCTTTTTTGACTGCGGTTCTACCATTCCGTTTATTGCTTCCCAGATTCACGATTCGCTTAACTTCACCGCACTTTGTTGTTCTATCAATACCTTTATGATTTTGCAGGAAAAAAGCCAATGCAATTTGATTTTGTGTGGGGGACGGTATTCACGGGATAACTCTTTTCTGGATTCGATTACGTTGCAAAATGAGCTTGATGCAGTCTGTCCGAGCAAAGCGTTTATTTCAGCCGCCGGCGTGCATCATCAAAAAGGGGTTACCTGTTTCAGTTTTGCCGAAGCGCAAGTGAAAGCCAAAGCGATACAGAAATCACAGCAGAATATTTTGGTGTTTGACGACAGTAAAATTGATAAGATTCAGCAAGCTTATATTGGTGAGCTGAATCAGTTTGATTTATTGATTTGTAATCAGATGTTGCCAGAACGTTTTAACCAAACCGCACTTCCCTGTTTGCTTTCGGCATAATTTGAGTCATTAAGCAAGGGAGCACAGAGGGACAATCGAAATATGAAAATCTGCCTGATCAAAACCTCATCGATGGGCGATATTTTACATACTTTGCCCGCCTTAACGGACGCACAACGTGCGGTTGCGGATTTGCAGCTGGATTGGGTGGTCGAGGAGAATTTTGCAGAGATTCCCATTTGGCATGCAGCGGTAAATCAGGTGATTCCGATTGCGTTGCGCCGTTGGCGTAAAATGCCGTTCAGCGCACAAACACGCCGAGAGTGGCGGCAATACCGCACTTTGTTGCAACAACAGCAATATGATGCGGTGATTGACGCGCAGGGGTTGCTGAAAAGTGCGGTTTTTGCCACCCGTTTGGCACGTGGTACAAAACACGGTTATGACCGCCGTTCGATCCGCGAACCACTCGCCAGTTTTTTCTACGATCAGACCTATGCCATCAGTTACCAACAACATGCAGTTGAACGGATTCGTCAACTGTTTGCGTACAGTTTGGGCTACACTTTACCAAGTGAACAAGGTGATTACGGCATTGCCCGTCATTTTTTAAACCCCGCCAACCACACCACACCGTATTTGATTTTTATTCACTCAACGACCCGTGATGATAAACATTGGCCGGAAAGTGCTTGGCGTGAGCTGATGACCGCACTTGCGCCGTCGGGTTATCAAATTCAATTGCCGTGGGGCAATGACAAAGAGCGGTTACGAGCCGAGCGTTTGGCGCAAGGTTTTGCCTATGTACAGGTGCTGCCGAAAACCACACTGTTGCAAATTGCCACAAAAATCGCCCATGCCACCGCTGTGGTTTCGGTCGATACCGGCTTAGCACACTTAACCGCTGCTTTAGATAAACCCAACATCACCCTCTACGGCGCCAGCGATCCGAAGCTGATCGGCGGCTACGGCAAAAATCAAATTGCACTTTGTGCTGATAGTATGTCAGCGATCGGTGCTTCGCTGGTAATCAAGAAATTGTCAAGACTGCTTTAGGTTTTTGATCACAAATCTGATTTTTACTGTAACAAATCTGTTATTTCCTTCCGTGTTCCAATCTCTCGATTGCATGAAAAATAATCTTATTGGCATAAAAAACGTGATCATCTTCACGTTTTGTAAGTTTAAATCGACGTAACCCTTTTTTGGCACGATTTTCGCATCTTCTTAAGGTAAGAAAATTTTTTTCTTTTCTGCTTATTTATTTAACTTATCAAGGAGTAGTTGTATGCAAAAAGGAGCATTAGAAGGGCTGCGAATATTGGATTTAAGCCGCGTATTGGCGGGCCCGTTTTGTAGCATGATGTTGGCGGACATGGGCGCTGAAGTGATTAAAATCGAGCAGCCAGGGATCGGGGATGACTCCAGACAGTTTGCGCCGATGAAAAGCGGAGAAAGCTCTTACTATATGAATCTTAACCGAAATAAAAAAGGCATCACGTTGAATTTGAAGGGTAAAGGGCGTGATATTTTTCTTGAAATGGTAAAACAGGCCGATATTGTGCTGGAAAATTACCGTCCGGGTACGATGGAAAAATTAGGTTTAGGTTATGAAGCGTTGAAAACGGTTAATCCGCGTATTATTTACGGTGCGATTTCCGGTTTTGGGCATACAGGCCGTAATAAAATGCGTCCTGGTTATGACATTATTGCGCAGGCAACCGGGGGATTAATGAGTACGACGGGTTGGCCAGGCGGTGAGCCAACCCGTTCGGGGACTGCAATGGGCGATGTTTTGGCCGGTCTTTCACTTGCCATTGGGCTGTTGGCTGCGGTGAATCATCAAACTCGTACTGGACAAGGGCAGAAAGTCGATATTGCCTTGGTAGATTCCGTAGTTGCCAGCATGGAGATCATCAATCAAATTTATTTAGTTGAAGGACGTTTGCCTGAGAGGATCGGTAACCGGTATGAATCTTGCTATCCGTACGACTCTTTTGCCGCGAAAGACGGCTGGCTGGTTATCGGCGCTGCGAATGATAAATTGTGGCATTTGGTCTGTAAGGTCATTGGACGTGAAGATTTGATCCAAAACCCACGCTATAAAACCAATCCGGATCGCGTCAAAAATCATGCGGAAATTAAACCGCTTGTTGAGGCTTGGACAAAACAATATCCAGCAGAAGACGTGATTAATGCGATGTTGGCAGCGGGGGTTCCTGCTGCACCGATTAATACCATCGACCAAATTGTCAATGATCCACATATTGCGCAAGATCGGCAAATGTTTGTGGATGTTATGCATCCTTTGGCGGGTAAAACTACGTTGACCGGCTCGCATTTAAAATTTTCGCTCACTCAAACTGGGATCAGAACCGCAGCTCCGTTGTTAGGGGAACACAATACGGATATTTATCAAGCACTATTGGGTTATACGCCTGAAGTCTTGTCCGAGTTGAAAGATAGCGGGGTTATCTAATGCAAAGTGCGGTTGAACATTCAAATCAAACGGTATTTATTCGTGAAGTCTGTCCCCGCGATGGATTCCAAAATGTCGCAGTATGGATAGAGACGGAGGATAAAAAACGAATTATCACATCGTTGTTGCAAAGTGGGATTCGCAGTATTGAGGCAACCTCGTTTGTTTCGCCAAAAGCGATCCCTCAGATGCGAGATGCCACAGAAATCGCCACATTTACTTTGGAAAAAGCCAAATCAAAAGGAATTGATGTGGTGGCATTGGTGCCAAATTTGAAAGGTATGGAATTGGCATATGCCGCAGGAATTCGTGAAGTGAATTATGTGGTTTCAGTTAGTGAGGCGCACAACAAAGCGAATATCAATCGAACACCTCAGCAATCGTTGCAAGAACTGAAAAATATTGTGCAGCACTATCCGGATGTCAAGATTCATTTGGTGTTGGCGACGGTATTTGGCTGCCCATTTAGCGGCGAAACGCCATTTGAAAGTATTAAGGCTTTAATTTCAAGTGCGGTGCAAGGGTGTGGGATCAAGGCAGTAACGCTGTGCGATACGATTGGTGTTGCCAATCCGGCGCAAGTGAGATCAATTCTGGCTGGCTTAATTTCGGCGTATCCGCAAATCTGTTTTACCTTGCACCTGCATAATACTCATGGCATGGCACTTGCGAATATTATGGTCGCATTGGATTGTGGGATTCGCCATTTTGAAACGGCGGCGGGTGGTTTGGGGGGTTGTCCGTTTGCACCAGGCGCAGCGGGTAATTCCGCCACTGAAGATTTGGTGAATATGTTGCAGCGTATGGGGTTTAAAACGGATGTTGAGCTGCCTGCATTGTTAAGTGCGGTCAAGTTGATTGATGAGTTGATTCCAAATGCGGTTTCTAGCCAATTGAGTCGGGCGAGAACGTATCAAGAGTTTGATTTTTTCCAATGAAGGAGCGTTGAGATGGGCAAAACATTATCAGAGAAAATCTTAGCAAAAAATGCACATCGAGATGCGGTGAATGCCGGCGATGTGGTGTGGGTGGATATAGATCGTTCCATGATGGATGATATTTTAGGACCAAGGGTTCAGATTGCGGAAAAATTACCAGAATTGACCAAAGAGATTAAAAATCGTGAGAACGTGATTGTGATTTCGGATCATTATACGCCGCCGGCGAATATTCGTCAGGCTGAAATTGTTAAGTTTACCCGGGATTGGTCGTCAGAAAATAATATCGACAATTATTATGAATTTGAAGGCCCTTGTCATCAGGTGATGGCGGAGTATGGGCACGTTTTGCCGGGAACCGTGATTTTGGGAACGGACTCGCATACCTGCATGGGGGGCGCATTAGGCGCGTTTGCCAGCGGAGTGGGATCGACCGAAATGCTGGGGATTTTAGCCACCGGGCAAACATGGTTAAAAGTGCCTGAAACTATCCAAGTGCGGTGGGACGGACGGCTCAATCCTGGCGTGATGGCAAAAGATATTTCGTTGAAAACCATCGGCGTCATCGGACACGCCGGAGCAACGTATAAAGCGGTTGAATATGTGGGCGAGACTTTTGACCAAATGGAGATCGAACAGCGCATGGCGATTACCAATATGGCGGTCGAAATGGGCGCTAAAGTCGGGTTGATGCCAGTGGATGATAAAACCATAGCATACTTGGATTCCTTGGGAATTCAACGTGACAGCTATTCGGTTTATCACAGTGATGCCGATGCTCGATTCTGCCAAAAATTACATTTCAATAGTGCTGAGCTTTTGCCACAAGTGGCTTGTCCGCATGAAGTCGATAATGTGACGGCGGTGATTGATGTGAATACACCAATTCATCAGGCGTATTTAGGCTCTTGTACCGGCGGGCGACTGAGTGATTTGGTAGCAGCTGCTGAACTGTTAAAGGGCAAGAAAATAGCCAAAGGGATTCGTTTATTGGTTTCGCCAAGTTCGAAGAAAATTTGGAAAGCCGCCAGTGATGCTGGGGTTTTATCCGTCCTAGCCGAAGCCGGGGCAGTTATTTTGGCCCCGACTTGCGGAGTTTGCGTGGGGTTACATTCGGGCTTATTGGCGCCGAAAGAAGTGTGTATTTCAGCCAGTAACCGCAATTTTATTGGCCGTATGGGAAGCAAAGAAGCGTTTATTTATCTGAGTTCTCCATTAACAGTCGCCGCGTCGGCGATTACGGGTCGAGTGACCGATCCGCGCGAGTTTTTATAAGGGGGTATCTATGGAGTTTGAAGGTAAGGCATGGGTTTTTGGCGATAATATCAACACCGATATTATTTCACCACCGCAATATATGGAACTTTCTATTGAAGAAGCGGCTGCTTATTCAATGCAGGCAGTTCATGAAACATTTGCGAAGCAAGTCGCAGAAGGCGATATTTTTATTGCCGCCGATAATTTAGGATCCGGCTCGAGTCGTGAGACCTCGCCGTTGACGCTAAAATATCTGGGTATAAAAGTGGTTGTAGCCAAATCATTTGCGCGAATTTTTTATCGCAATTGTATTAACTTAGGGATTCCGGCAATTGAATGTCCTGATTGGGACGGGATTTCTGAAGGAGATCAGGTGAGTATTGATGTGGAACAAGGGCAATTATTAAATTTGACCCGTAATACGTGTTTTAAATGCAGTAAATTACCGGACAACATTATGCAGATGATCGAGGCTGGTGGTTTGGTTAACTACTTAAAAGCAATAAAAGGAGAATAATATGCACCCGGAATTAGATAGTTTTACCGTTTCTATTGTACGTGGCGGTACTAGCAAAGGTATTTTTATTTTAGAGAGTGAGCTGCCGAAGCAGCAGCCGACACGCGATAACATTATTTTATCGATTTTTGGTAGTCCGGATATGCGCCAAATCGATGGCTTGGGCGGTGCTGACTCGTTGACCAGCAAATTGGCGATTATTGGGCCATCAACCCGAGCAGATGCTGATGTGGATTATACGTTCGGACAAGTGAGCCTCACCAAAGCCTTTATTGATTATAAAGGCAATTGCGGCAATATCTCTTCTGCCGTGGGAGCGTTTGCGATTGAAAATGGATTGGTTAGCGCGATTGAGCCGATCACCAACGTGCGGGTGCATATGGTCAACACCGGACGAATTTTGCTGTTATCAGTTCCGGTTATCGGCAATAAAGCGCGTATTGAAGGGGATTATAAGATTTCCGGAGTTCCGGGCAGTGGTGCCAAAGTTGGAATTGATTGGGCAGATTGCGGTGGCGAGTCAACCGGTAAATTATTGCCTAGTGGTAATTTAATCGATCACATTGAAGTTGATTCCAACAGTTATCCGGTCTCGGTGGTTGATGCAGGCAATATTACTGTATTTATCGCTGCGACGTCACTGGGACTGAGTGGCATTGAGTTACCATCAGAAATTGAAGCGAATAAAGGGTTAATGACATTGATTGAGAGCATTCGTGGCAAAGTGGCACAACGATTGGGGTTGATTGACGATTGGCAACTTTCAGCACAAGAGATTCCGTATGCACCGTTTTTCTCGATAGTCAGTCCTTCGGCAAGCTATACCACACGAGATGGTAAATCGATTGCACAGGACGAAATTAATATTGTTTCCCGCTTGTTGTTTATGCAAGGCGTTCACAAGACACATCCGGTTACAGGAACCGTGGCATTGGGCGCCTGTTGTAGGATTCCAGGGACGATTGCTCATCAGGCATTATCTGGCGCTGCCACCGAAACTGATTTGATCTGGATTGGTCATCCGTCAGGACGAATTGAAATTGAAAGTGCGGTTTCATGTTCTGGTAGCGAGTATCACTTGGCTAAATCGATTGTGGCAAGAACAGCCAGAATTATTTTGAAAGGTGAAGTGTATGTTCGCAAAAGCATAGTGACCGCACAATAAACCAAAACAACACAACCGCCTGCAAAGTGCGGTTGCATATCGTGTCATATAACCGGAGTTTTTATATGTTAAGCTTTAACGTTATTATTTTACTTTTTATTGTGTTATCGATTGCCGGAGGATATTTTTTTAAAATAAATATTGGTATTTTTGCGATTGTCTTTTCATTTATTGCGGCTTATATCTATGGGCTGAATGCTAAGGATGTGTCCGGTTTATGGGGATTGAATCTTTTTTTTATTTTGCTATCGATCACCTTCTTTTATGGGATTGTGATTTCGAATGGTACGCTCTCGTTGGTCGCGGAAAAAATGGTGTTTGCCGTACGTAATCAGCCGTTTCTTATTCCGATTGTTCTGTTTGTGACGGTGGTGATTTTTGCCGGAATCGGACCTGGGCATTATGCTGCCTTTGCTTTTATGTCACCACTGGTGATGGTGATTGCCAGTAAAATTAATATGAGTCGCTTGTTGGCGGCGATCATTATCTATAGTGGCGCAGTTGCCGGAGGATTTAATCCGTTTACTTTAGGTGGGCGTGTAACGGAAGGTTTAATTGAAAAATTGGGTTACAGTGTAGAAATGTCGCAAGCGTATGCTTTAACAGTAGGCCGTAATAGTTTTGTGATCCATACTTTAATTTTTATTTTTGGGTATATTCTACTAAAGGGCTATCAGGTAACATCTGCCCAGATAGAGCAACCTAAATTATTAAATAACCAGCAAAAACGAACCTTAGCTTTAGTTGCATTGATCTTTTTACTGGTTATCGTGCCGAGTGTGCTATTGGCATTAAACCCGCAATCACTCTTTTTAAGTAAAATGACTAAAATGTTGGATCCCACTTTTCTCTCCTTTTTGGGCATTGTATTGGCACTTGTACTTAAATTGGGGAATGAAAATGAGGCAATGAAAAACATTCCTTGGTCGATCATCATCATGATCGGTGGTTTAGGGATGTTGACTGAATTGGCTTCTAAGGCAGGTGCGATGACGGCGCTGTCCAACTATCTGAACAGTATTGATGGTAGCACAGGGGGTGGTGTGATTTATTATTTGGTTGCAGCATTTTCGTCAATGATGTCGGTATTTGCTTCTAGTATGGGGGTAGTTATGCCGACTTTTTATCCAATTGTGCCGAACCTACACGTGGATAATCCTGGTTTGATGTTCTCTATCATCACTATGTTTGCTACTTTCACTGGGTATTCACCATTTTCTTCCGGTGGTGCGCTGGTTATGGCAGGATTGACAGATCCAAAAGAGAGCAAACAATTATTCATCAGACTATTAATCTTACCATTTTTGCTATTGGCGCTAGGCTATTGTTTACTTTATATTGGCGTTCTTTATTAATAATGTAATAACAATAGGGGCTATTGGTCAGGTGGCTGATAGCCTTGTTTGAATTTATAGATTGTTGAGGTTTTTATTTTGAATAAAAAGATGTTTAATCTTGTTTTTGTTGCGCCGGATCAAGAGCTTGCCAAATTTGCCAGAATCGAAGCCGATAATCTGGGTTGCAATATGACAATTTTAAACGCCATTTTAGATGCACCAGATATCAGTAAATTAACCGATAACCATAAATCTTACGATGCCGTGATTAGTCGCGGTGGAACAGCCGCTTCGTTGGAAAAAATGTTGTCGATTCCGGTAATTTCAATCAATTTTTCGTTATCTGATTTGCTAAACCAGCTCACCCCATATAAAACACGCTATAAAAAATTAGTGCTGATCACTTATGAAAAAATAGCAGGGATTGAATATGTCGCTGCAGCATTAGATCTGAGCATTGAATTTCATAGTTTCCAAAATCAGGCCGATATTGCTCGGTTACTGGCGAGCTACATTCCGGAACAGCAACTCTGTATTATTGGCGGTGTTTTGGTATTCCAACAAGCACAACAGCGCAACTTTAATACTATTTTATTAAAAACCGCCTCTGAGTCAGTTCGCGAAGCCATCAGCCGTGCGATCTCGGTCAGTAAATTTAAACATGATGTTCAACGCAAAGCCAGTCGTTTGAATACGATTTTATCATCAGTTGCAGAAGGCGTGATTGTTACTGATAAATTTAACCGAATTGAACTGATTAACCCAATTGCCGAAAAAATAATAAAAAATACCCACTTGAACGTTATCGGCAAAGAGATTAGTCAACTGATTCCCTCTTCACAAACTGGTTTGGTGATACAAAGTAAAAAAGCACATAATGGTGAATTAATTGAAATTGGCGGTAAAACCTATGTGGTAAACCGCATGCCAATTTTAGTTAATCAAGAGTGCTTGGGTGTGATTTGTACGTTGACTGAAGAGAATAAGATCAAGCATGCAGAATATAAGCTGAGAAAACGTGAAGCTACCAAGCGAGGATTTATTGCCAAATATTGCTTTGATGATATTTTGACGCGTAATGACAACATGGAAAAATGTAAGCTGCTGGCAACGATGTATTCAGCAACAGATGCCAATGTTTTGTTGTATGGGGCATCAGGGGTAGGGAAGGAGTTGTTTGCCAACAGTATCCATTTTGCCAGTCCGCGTAGACATAATCCCTTTATTGCTATTAATTGTGCTGCGATTCCTGAAAATTTATTAGAAAGTGAATTATTTGGTTATGAGAAAGGGGCATTTACCGGAGCCAATAAGGAAGGAAAAACAGGATTATTTGAGTTGGCCCATACCGGTACTTTATTTTTAGATGAGATTGCTGAGATGCCACTTGCTTTGCAGGCAAGATTGCTGCGTGCTTTACAGGAAAAAGAGATTATGCGTGTCGGAGGCAGTGAAGTGATCCCAATAGATGTGCGGGTGATCAGTGCTAGTAATAAAAATTTGACACAAGAAGTTGTAAAAGAGCGGTTTAGACAAGATCTTTACTACCGTTTGAATCACCTTTTTTTAAGAATACCAACGCTGTCTGAGAGGCCTGAAGATATTGCTTATTTATCTGAGCTTTTTTTAGCAGAACATAAAATAGATATTGACCGCCTACAATATGAGGCGCTATTGCATTATTTAAAATCTTATTCATGGCAAGGTAACGTGCGAGAGTTGAAATTTATGATGCAGCGCTTAGCTTTGATGATCGGTCTTTTCCCGCAGCAAAGTTATCTTTCATTGTTTAAATCTTTTTGCTTATTTGAGGCGTCAGAGAGTAGAGAACAACATTCTAACCAAGATTTTAAGAGCAGAACATTGGCGTTTCAAGTAGCATTGATTAAACAGTGTTTGGCTGAAAACAATCAGGATTATCAAAAGGTTTCACAAATATTAAATATCAGTAAAATGACGGTTTATCGCTATTTAAAGCAGGATATTAATACAGTGGTTAATCCTGATATTAATGTATAGAGGTCTACAGTGATATCTGAGCTCAGCCAAAAACAGGAAATAAGCATTGGATTGTCGTCTAACGATATTATAGTTTTTAATATCCTGTCATTTTCCTATGATGAATTACAGTATTTCATCACTGATCAATTGCTTAATCATGCTGCTGGCGATTATCAAAAAGGGTCTTATTTTAATTTCCCAACAACAATACTACTGGAGGATGTTGAGCAAACCCATGATATGTTCCAGCCACCAAATTTACACGCAAACCTATTACTGCAGCTGAATGAATTACATTTAAATGAATATGAAGAAGAGATTCTGACTTTTATTATTGACTCAATCGATGAACGTGGTTTTTTAACGACAGATAAGCAGAATCTGTATCAAGATTGGTTGCAGTATCAAGCAGCATTTCTTTCTGCTGGAGAGTTGTCATATGCAGATTTTTATCGCTATATTGAGCTGGTGCAAACATTAGAGCCATTAGGCATTGGTGCAGAATCTGTGCAGGAAAGTATCCTGATCCGTTTACGCCACAGTGATGATTGCCACCACTTGTTGGCAGAACGTATCGTACAGTCAGGCTGGCGCGAACTGGGTAATAAGAATATTTTAAAGCAAAAGGTTAAAAATCAATTGACGAATACTAGCGAACAAGATTTAAATGCAGCGCTGGCATTGATTCAGAGTATTTCTCCATTTCCGGTTAGTTGTTATATTGAGGAGCCAATTAAATATAGAGTTCCAGAGTTTTTACTTCGAGTTGAAGCAGACGAAGTTAAAATAGAAATATTAAATGAGAGTGACTTTCCATTTCAATCCGTGCTGATGCAGTCTAGCCTAGAGCAGGAAAATAGCCAAGCACTGAATAGGATAAATGTTATTATCGGTGGAATAAAATATAGAACGTTACTATTGCGAAAACTATTAGAATTAATGATTCAGCGGCAAAAAACTTTTTTTATTAGTAAAAATCACAGCGACTTAGCCGAATGGGATTTATACGAAATTAGCCGTCGACTTAATTTAAGTCTTTCCAGTTTGTATCGTTTAATAAAAGATAAATATATTAAATTTGATAAGAAAATCTATGCATTCACCGACTTACTACCCACCAATACATACTCTTCTGGTAGTGAATATATCAAGCAGCGAATTAGCGCATTATTACGGGAAAATAATACGCTTACTGATCAAGATATCACTGATATTTTAACCAATGAAAAGATCAAAATTTCTCGTAGAACAGTCAATAAATATCGTCACCAATTATGAGTCACTCTAGTTAGATAAAACCTTTCAAGCGCTGATACAGCTGGTTAAAACGTGCCTTTTTGCTGTGGTAATACGCCCGCCTTGCCGGATTCGGTTGATAAGTTTGCTCCAATACTAAAGGCGGGCAAAAATCAGCTATCGCTTTATCCGGATTTAACGCAATTTGCGCTAACTTTGCCGCGCCCAGTGCGGGACCGACATCGCCGCCTTGGCGGTATTCCAAGGTTTTTCCGCTGATATCCGCCAATAGTTGCCGCCAATAATGGCTTTTGGCACCGCCGCCGATTAGGGTGATGTTGTCCGCCGCAACGCCGCTTGCGTGCAGTACCTCGATGCCTTGCGCCAAGGCAAAACTGACGCCTTCCAACACGGCTTTTGCCAGTGTCGCCTGAGTGCTGTTGTGATCCATGCCCCAGAATACACCTTTGGCGTAAGGGTCGTTATGCGGTGTTCTTTCGCCGGATAAATAAGGCAAGAAAATTATACCGGAGTCGTCGGCACTGGCCGCAAGCTCGAAAAAGTGCGGTATATCGTGAATGCCAAGCGCTTGGTTTGCCCAATCGATGCAAGCTGCAGCACTTGTTTCTGCAGAAATTGACTTGTCAGTCGGCTCTCTAATGGGATTATTAGGTGGTTTTGCTGCTATTACCAATGTGTGGTGGGGCTGGCCATTACCGGCAACAATTACGGCAACATTACTACTGGGATTGATGTTCGGTATTTGGAATGGTTGGTGGGTTGCATACCAGCGAGTGCCTTCGTTTATTGTGACTTTGGCCGGATTATTGGCATTTAGAGGCATTTTGATTGGTATGACGAATGGTACGACAGTATCTCCAACATCAGCCATTATGACGCAAATTGGGCAAGGTTATTTATCGAATGAACTAGGCTTTATTATCGGTAGCGTTGCGATTGCATTGTTTGTAACGTGGGGTAATTATCAACGCCGTTCTAGACAAAAACTAGCATTACCGGTACCACAGATTTCAAAAGACTTTTTGAAATATATTGTGATAGCCATATTATTGCTAGGTGCAATTTATCTTTTAAATGATTATCGAGGTATCCCGGTTCCGGTATTGATTTTGTCCATACTGGCAGTTGTTGGCTATTTTATTTCTAAGAAAACCGCATTTGGACGTTATATTTATGCTATAGGCGGTAATATTGAAGCAGCCAGATTATCCGGAATTAAAGTGGAAAGAATAAAGCTAGCCATTTTTTCGATTAATGGAGTTATGGTCGCAATTGCAGGGCTAATTTTGAGTGCCCGTTTAGGGGCTGGTTCACCGTCAGCCGGGCAAAATGCAGAGTTAGATGCGATTGCTGCCTGTGTTATCGGCGGGGCGAGTTTAGCTGGTGGTATCGGTAGTGTGTGGGGCGTGATTATTGGTGCGCTGATTATCGCTTCATTAGATAACGGCATGAGTATGTTAGATGTTCCGACATTTTGGCAATATATTGTTAAAGGCGGTATCCTGTTATTAGCTGTTTGGGCAGATTCAATAAGCAAGAAAAAAGCATAATATTCAATTTGCCAAATTGTATTAGGGGTTAGTTATCCGATGGCTAACCCTTTTGTTTACCATCGTTTTATTCTATAGTTGCTGGACTTTTTGATGATTTGATTGAAAGGATCTTGCTATGACCACCGAATATCACCGCATCGCGCTGCTGTTTAATGCCAATAAAGTTTATGACCGTGAAGTCATGGAAGGTATTGGTGAATATATACAAGCTTCGCTCTGTAACTGGGACGTTTTTTTGCAAGATGATTTTGTTCATCATGATGAAAGTATCAACTTGGCGGTGGTGGATGGAATAATTGCCGATTTTGATAATCCGCAGTTGGCACATAAATTACAAGAATTAAATCTTCCGCTGGTTGCCGTTGGCAGCTCTTATCATAATAGTACAGATTATCCTCCGGATATTCCTTATGTTGCAACGGACAATCAACGATTAATCGAAATGGCATTTAACCATTTGAAAGGAAAGGGGTTAAACCATTTTGCTTTTTATGGTGTGCCGACGGCGAGCCCTTGTCATTGGTCTGAAGAAAGACGCTATGCATTTGAAAAACTGATGCAGGAAAATCAATATCAGAGCCAAGTGTATCTGGGCTATGAAACCCGGCATGACAATTGGCAGGATTCACAACAGCAACTGAACCGATGGATTCAATCTTTACCAATACACACCGGAATTATTGCCGTGACTGATGCTAGAGCGCGGCATTTATTGCAAACCTGCGAGCATTTGAACATTGCCGTGCCAGAACAAATTTGTATTATCGGCATTGATAATGAAGAGTTAATCCAATACTTTTCACGGGTGTCGCTATCGTCGGTAATGCAGGGTACGAAAGAAATGGGTTACCAAGCGGCTAAGCTGTTACATCGGTTATTGACCGGTAAAAAAGTGAAAAGCCAACCGATTTTGATTCCGCCGCTGAAGGTGGCTGAACGAGCCTCAACCGATTACCGCTCAATCCATGATCCGTTAGTGATGCAAGCCATGCACTATATCCGCTTGCATGCTTGTTCCGGAATTAAAGTGGAACAAGTGTTGGATTACGTTAAAACCTCGCGTTCCAATTTAGAGGGGCGTTTTAAAGCGGAAATCGGCAAAACGATCCACCAAATTCTTTATCAAGAAAAAGTAGAACGAGCCAGAAAGTTGCTGGGATCAACCTCGATTTCGATTAATGACATTTCAGAAATATGCGGTTACCCGTCCATCCAATATTTTTATTCGGTTTTTAAAAAGGAATATTCACAGACTCCGAATGAATACCGACTACAGCGTAGCCGAAAATAAAGCCGCTGATTACCTTGAAACCGCACTTTTTACCTCCATATAACTCACATTAACCCAATCAGAATGAGGTAATTTAGTTATGACCACGATAGTAAGTGTGCGCCGCGACGGGCAAGTTGTCGTCGGCGGTGATGGGCAGGTTTCTTTGGGCAATACAGTGATGAAAGGCAATGCGCGCAAGGTGCGCCGTTTGTATCACAATAAAGTGTTGGCGGGTTTTGCCGGTGGTACAGCGGATGCGTTCACGCTGTTTGAGCTGTTTGAACGCAAATTAGAAATGCATCAAGGGCATTTATTGAAAAGTGCGGTTGAGCTGGCGAAAGAGTGGCGCACCGACCGTGCTTTGCGCCGTTTGGAAGCGATGTTGATTGTGGCGGATGAAACCGAATCGCTGATCATCACCGGGAACGGCGATGTGGTGCAGCCGGAAGACAATATTCTGGCAATCGGTTCCGGCGGTAATTATGCGATGTCGGCGGCACGGGCGTTATTGGAAAACACTGACTTGTCGGCACGCGAAATCGTGGAAAAATCACTGAAAATTGCCGGTGATATTTGCGTGTTCACCAATTTGAATCAAACTATCGAGCAGTTGCCCGAGTAACTGTTGTCTGAATAAGTAATAGGAAGGAAAAAATATGTCTGAGATGACACCGCGCGAGATTGTATCCGAATTAGATCAACATATTATCGGGCAACACGATGCCAAAAGAGCGGTCGCAATTGCATTGCGTAACCGCTGGCGTAGAATGCAGTTGAATGATGCGCTGCGCCATGAAGTGACACCGAAAAATATTCTGATGATTGGACCGACCGGGGTCGGCAAAACCGAGATTGCCCGTCGTTTGGCAAAACTGGCGAATGCGCCGTTTATTAAAGTGGAAGCGACCAAATTCACCGAAGTCGGTTATGTCGGTAAGGAAGTGGATTCGATTATCCGTGATTTGACTGATACGGCGATGAAGCTGGTGCGTCAAACGGAAATTGACAAAAACCGCTATCGTGCGGAAGAGATGGCGGAAGATCGTATTTTGGATATTCTGTTGCCGCCGGCGAAAAACAGCTGGGGCGCTGAAGAGGAAGCCGATAAACAGAGCGGTACGCGCCAAGTGTTCCGTAAAAAGTTGCGCGAAGGGCAGCTGGACGAAAAAGAGATTGAAATTGATGTGGCGGCTGCTTCGGTCGGTGTAGAAATTATGGCACCGCCGGGCATGGAAGAGATGACCAGTCAATTGCAGTCGATGTTCCAAAATATGTCGAGCGGACAGACCAAAAAACGCAAAATGAAGATTAAAGATGCGTTGAAAGTGTTGATCGAAGATGAAGCCGCAAAATTGGTCAATCCGGAAGAGTTGAAACAAAAAGCGATTGAAGCCACCGAACAGCACGGTATCGTGTTTATCGATGAGATTGATAAAATCTGTAAACGCGGCGAAACCTCCGGTCCAGATGTGTCGCGTGAAGGGGTGCAGCGCGATTTGCTGCCGTTAGTGGAAGGTAGTACGATTAATACCAAACACGGCATGGTAAAAACTGACCATATTTTGTTTATCGCCTCCGGGGCATTCCAGGTGGCTCGCCCGTCGGATCTGATCCCCGAATTGCAAGGGCGCTTGCCGATTCGGGTCGAGCTGAGTGCCTTGAGCAGTAAAGATTTTGAGCGGATTTTGACCGAACCGAATGCGTCATTGACCGAGCAATATAAAGCCTTGATGGCGACCGAAGGGGTGAACGTTGAGTTTACCGATGATGCGGTAGCAAAAATCGCCGAAGCGGCTTTCCGTGTCAACGAAAAAACCGAAAATATCGGCGCACGTCGTTTACATACCGTGTTGGAGCGTCTGATGGACAAAATCTCGTTTGATGCTAGCGAAATGTCCGGTCAAAGTGTCAGCATTGATGCCAACTATGTCAGCACCGCACTTAGCGATATTGTGGAAGACGAAGATTTAAGCCGCTTTATTTTGTAATACCAAAAGTGCGGTCGTCAGTAAAAAAGCGGTTTATTGTTGTCAATAAACCGCTTTTACGTTATAGCTTACTCGCTATGTCTGCTTATTGTTGGGAACTGCAACAGAGGTTGTAGTGGTAGCGGATTCAGTTTTGCCTTGCTGTGATTTCATCACATATTGTAAGCCCTGTTTGCGAACTTTTTCAGCGCTGGCAGGATCTTTCAGTTGTTCATAAGTATAAGCTGCCATCGTAAAGTCACTGGATTTAACCAAGTGCGGTTCGGACAGCACATTATTCAGGTAAGTTTTGGCGGATTCAAACTCACCCAAGCGAATATCCAAATAACCCAAAGCACGGTTGTAGGCAACCTTGAGTTCGCTGTCGTTTTCGTTACGCAGCTGTTTTTCTAGGATTTTAATTAATTTACTGTCATTTTCCAGTTGCAAGTGCGGTAGTTGTTGTAGCAGTGCTAAGCGATCTGCTTTTTTCTCTACTTTCTTAATAGTTTCCAGTGCGATTTCATAAGCGGAATCATGATCATTGGCAGCAATCAAACGTTTGACCATACCGATTTTGGCATAAATATCATTGTGGCGTTTGCGTGGCTGCGCTTCCCACCAGGCAAGCAGTCCATCCACGCCGCCTTCACTCAATTTCTCATCTTGCAAGCCATCCTCGATTTGATGGCGCAGCTGCAACAGTTTTTCAGAACTGTAATTTAGTTTGTTTTCCACCCGAGCAAACAACTCATCCAATGAGGTATAGGCTTTGGATTGCAGGTAAATATCGACGGCGAGGCGCAATACTTCTGGATTGTACGGGGCGATCAGTAATAAGCTGTCAATCGAACTGCGCGCTGCAGATAGTTTACCTTGTTGCAACAGAATCCGGGTGCGTGCCAACTCAACCACCAGATTATCGTTGCCAGCAAGTTTGGTGGCTTCAATCAAATATTTATTGGCGCTGAATTCATCGCCTTTTTGCTGTGCCGCTTCCGCTGCTTTAATGAAATTGAGTACCGGTTCGCTAGCATGTTTTGCATTTTTGCCGATCAATTTCTCCGCTTTGGCGTAGTCACCCTCATCCATTTTGATCAAACCGGCGAGAGTTTGTTTTTCCGCTTTCAAGCGTTTACGACGGGAGAACCAGCCGTAGGTGCTTTTGTTCAAGCGGCAAAAACGAGAAATAACGCTTTCAACGGTATAGACGGTTGCAAGCGCCAATACAAAGAAGATAACTAAGGTCGGGATTGTCATTTCGATATTGTGGCTTGAGGTCGAAATGAGCACATAACCCTGTTTGCCGGATAAATACGGCCCGGCAATCAATCCGGCAAGTAAAATCAACATTAAAAACAGTATTTTAAACATAACGGCAAGCTCCTATTATTGTGCAGATTCGGCAGCAGGATCTTTGCCGGCATCAGTGGCTGCATCGGCTGCCGGCGCTGTTTGTGCCTCCGGAGCAGCGGTTGGTGTTGTCGTCGGTTCTGCGGTTTCGGTTACCACTGGTTTTTCAGTGGTGTTGCCGGTATCTTCGGTATTGGTACGGTTGGATATTGCGGCAGCATCGTTTGAAATTCGTTCCAAAGTGCGGTGATCGCGATTTAGCAGGGTGCCGATGGCTTGCCATGAGTTGAGTTGCTGTGGTGCATCAATATAGATCGATTGTTCTTTCAGTTGGTCAACTTGCTGTAGGAATTGTTGCACTGAAAAATCATCGGTATCAAAGTAGCTGCGTAGCCAAGTCGCAACTGAATTGAGCGATTGTTTATAGACTTCATTTTGTTGACGTGGCACCGCTGAAAGTGCGGTCAGCAAACTCAAGCGGATATTCTCTCTTAAGTAAATGTCTTGGTTCGGCGCCAATAATTCCGGGCGATCTTCCTCTTTTTTGCTGATACGGATAAAGTGATCCAAGAAAGAAGAGGCGCTTTTTTCTAAGTTGCTTTGCCAATCGTTAATTGAATCACTGACTTCGCTGTTGTTGCTTCGATTTGGATTGAGCGCCAGCACTTTGAGATTGTCGACTTGCGAAACCAATAGGCTTAGCTGTGACATGATTAAGTCTTGATCGACTTCATTCAGATTTTGTAATTGGTTGAGATCATGACTGATCGCAGTTCTGACGGCAACGGCTTGCGAGCCAGAGACTTTTTGTAATGTTTGGTTAGCTTCTTGCAGGAGTGAAACCACGGTATCGATATCGTTGTCCAGCACCAGTTTGCGCTGGGCATTGGTCAATAAGAAATCGGCTTCCGACATCAGCCAATCATTCGGCTCAGCTTTGTTGTCAAACGTTAATTTATTCAGTTGATTGCGGAGTTCACTGTTTTCTGCCTTTTGTAAATTCAGATCACTGATCAATTGCTTGATATCATTTTGTGTCTGTTGTTGCGCGCTTTCCTGCTGATTTTGTAACGCATTGAGCTGTGCGTTTATGGTTGCATTCAGTTCAGACAACGCAGCTTCAGGTGTGGACGAGGAAGCAGTAGCCACCGGCTGAGATTGCAGTTGCTGCAATTGAGCGGAAAGTGCGGTCACCTGATTGCGTAAGGTATCAAGTTGCTGGTTACCCCAATAATAGCCGACACCGCCGATGCCTAATGCGATTAAGATCGCCAACAGGGAAAATCCTGTACCACCGGATTTTTTGGTTGTGCTTGTAGGGGTTTTTGTTGGATTTTTTTCTTGACTGTTCATAGTTGTTTCTGGTGTGGCGGCAGAGGTTTTTTTGTCACTACTTTTTTTATTGCCAGCAGTGCCTTTTGAGGTTGAATCTTGAGCCAGAGAGGATGGTGTGACCGCACTTGGATCCCCTTTTGTGCTTGCTACCGTGTTTTCTATAGCTGGTGCCGTGTTATCGCCGACAGTTTTTTGCTCGGGTTGTGCTGCTGGATTGCCGGGAGTTTTGATATTTTTCTCACTCATTTGTTCTACCTCACTAGTTCAATCTCTGCTAATTCAAATTGTTTTTCATGACTGTTTTTTAATAACCGTTTTTTAAAACGAGTAGCGTCTCACAAATCGATGCGTTATCCGCACGCGCGGTTTGGCTAATCTGTGACCAACCGTATTCTTTGGCTAATTGGGTAATACGTCGGCTGATGCTGATTAAATGACACTGCATTAACCAATTATGGTCATTTTTGGGCACAAATTCCACTAAATAACGTAAAATTTCATTGCTAGTCACCACTATCGTGTTGATTCCTGCACGTTTCCATACGCTGATTTGTTCAATATTATCATATTCTTTAGCAATTCGCTGATAACATTCGATAACCTCAACGGTGCCACCGCGCGCTTCGGCTTGTTGGCGAAACAGTTCACGCCCACCGTTGCCGCGCAGCACCAGAATTTTTTTGTCGCTCAAATCCTGCATTTGTGGCAAACAGAGTAAGCCTTCGCTGGTCTCATTTGGGTAGGGGTAGAGCACCGGCTGTTCGCTCAATGCGGTGAAATATTCAGCACTGCGCCTGCCAACACTGAAATAATGTAGGTCGGAACGCCAGTGTGCCCCGACGTTGTGTAGCACTTGATTGGCATAATTTATTGCATTTTTGGAGACGGCAAAAACTAATGAGCCAGTTGGCAAATTTTGCAGTTGAGCCGGTAGTTGGTTGAGTTCACGTCCTTTCTCAATATTGAATAACGGGGTATATAACGTGGCAAATCCCTGCTGGTTGAGCAACTTGCACAGGGTTTCGCCGTTGGGCTGCGGACGAGTGATTAAAACCGCCATATTAAACTCCGTTTTATGCTTGGTGGTAAATGGCTTGTAAGATTCGATCTGCACCTTGTGCCAGCAACTGTTCACCGACTGAGATCCCCAGTTGTTCGGCTTGGGTGGCGCTAGCGCTGCTTTCTGCGCGCAAAATCAATGAACCGTCTGGGTTGGCAACCAAGGCTTTTAAATGCAGTTGTCCGTTTTGCAGTGTGGCGTAACCGGCAATTGGCACTTGACAGCCACCTTGCAGATGGCGGTTCATAGCACGTTCGGCGGTGACGCAACAGGTGGTTTCTAGGTGCTGCAACGGTTGCAGTAGTTGATTGATTTCATGATCGTCAATACGGGTTTCAATACCGAGGGCACCTTGTCCGGCGGCAGGCAGTGATTGGCTTTCAGGAATGATCGAGCGAATACGTTCGCTCAGCCCTAAACGTTTTAAACCGGAGGCGGCAAGAATAATGGCATCATAATCACCGTTATCCAATTTATTCAAGCGTGTTCCGACATTGCCGCGTAACGAATGGATTTGCAGATCCGGGCGCAGGGCTTTCAGTTGGGCTTGGCGACGCAGACTGGAGGTGCCGACAACCGCACTTTGCGGCAAATCGTCAAGTGCGGTATAACGGTTAGAGACAAAAGCATCACGCGGATCTTCACGTTCACAAATCACGCTTAAGCCTAAGCCCTGCGGAAATTCCATCGGCACGTCTTTCATGGAATGCACCGCTAAATCAGCACGGTTTTCTAATAAAGCGGCTTCCAATTCTTTCACAAACAAGCCTTTGCCACCAATTTTTGCCAATGGTGTATCCAAAATAATATCGCCTTTGGTCACCATTGGAATCAATTCGATGCTCAGCTCAGGATAGAGCTGTTGTAAACGGGATTGGATAAAATTAGCTTGCCATAAAGCCAGCGGACTTTGTCGTGTTGCAATTTTGATAGATTTCTTCATAGTTGATTTTGCAAAGCGGATAAGAATGCGGTCATCCTACCATTGTTGCGCTTCGTTGTCAGCGAAGAAGCCGTGATTCTGATCGATTTCAGCATGATAAAGCGTAAATTTATGCTAAAAAACAGAAAATTATGATTTTTTGAACAGATTAATTTTTGATTTTTTAATCGTTTTCCTCTATGTTATCCATCAGTATTTATTGATTATCACTTATAGGGGTTTGTTGTGAATATTCGAGACTTGGAATATTTGGTTGCATTATCGGAATATAAGCATTTTCGTAAAGCGGCGGATGCCTGCCATGTCAGTCAACCGACGCTTAGCGGACAAATCCGTAAACTGGAAGACGAGCTAGGTATTTTGTTGTTAGAACGCACCAGTCGTAAAGTACTGTTTACCCAATCCGGTATGTTATTGGTTGAGCAAGCTCGAAAAATTTTACTTGAGGTGCAAATTTTCAAAGAGATGGCAAGCAATCAGGGTAAAGAGATGAGCGGGCCGTTGCATATTGGGGTGATTCCGACGTTAGGTCCGTATTTATTACCTTGTATGCTGCCGGTGTTAGAGCAGGATTTCCCTGAACTGGAGCTGTATTTGTATGAGGCACAAACCCAAAGCTTGTTGGAAAAGCTGGAAATGGGGCAATTGGATTGTGCTATTTTGGTGCAGGTGCCGGAAACAGCAGGATTTATTGAAGTGCCGATGTTTAAAGAAGAAATGATGTTAGCAGTCTCCCCAAAACATCAATGGGCAAAAGAGCGGTCATTGCCGTTGAGTGTGCTGAAAGATCATGAGATTCTAATGTTAGACGATGGGCACTGCCTGCGTGAGCAGACTATGGATTACTGCTTTACCGCTGGTGCCCATGAGAACGGACATTTTAAAGCCACCAGTTTGGAGACGCTACGCAATATGGTAGCGGCGAATACCGGCGTGACCTTGATGCCTAAATTGGCGATTATCAATGAAGGCAATCGCCAAGGGGTGGAATATATTCCTTTTAATGAGCCTTCGCCATATCGCAGTATTATTTTGGTTTATCGTCCGGGATCACCGCTACGGGCGCGTTATGAACGGATTGCGAAAATGATTCAGGCAGTCGTGATGCCGATTCTGTCTCAAGTGTAAAACGGTAGGAAAGTGCGATGGCTGGAGTACGCGCCCAACAAAAAGAAAAAACACG
This sequence comes from Testudinibacter crocodili, assembly GCF_006228025.1. NCBI lineage: Bacteria > Pseudomonadati > Pseudomonadota > Gammaproteobacteria > Pasteurellales > Pasteurellaceae > Testudinibacter > Testudinibacter crocodili. The sequence continues at coordinate 6,928 of NZ_VDHF01000005.1, read as the reverse complement.
CCGTGCCTTGATTGATGCGGCGTTTAATCAGCTGAGTGCTGAAAAAAGTTTTTCAACACTCAGTCTGCGTGAAGTCGCGCGCGAAGCCGGTATTGCGCCGACTTCGTTTTATCGCCATTTCCGTGATATGGACGAGTTGGGGCTGACCATGGTTGATGAAGCCGGTTTGATTCTGCGTCAATTAATGCGCCAAGCACGCAAGCGGATTGAACGTGGCGGTAGTGTGTTAGTGATCTCGGTGGAAACCTTTTTTGAATTTATCAGCGAGCGACCGAATATGTTCCGTTTATTGCTGCGAGAAAGTTCGGGGACTTCACAGGAGTTTCGTACTGCGGCGGCGCGTGAAATTCAGCATTTTGTGGCAGAATTGACCGAATATATTGCGGTGCAAGAAAAAGATTCTCGCTATCTTGCTTATGTTCAAGCCGAGGGCATGGTCACCATTGTGTTTACTGCCGGTTCCCATGCGTTGGATATGAATCATAAAGAACGTGATGCCTTAAAGCAGCGTTTGATTTTACAGCTGCGCATGATTGCCAAAGGCGCCTTGAAAATTGTAGAGGAAAAAACGCAGCAGACCGCACTTTAATATTTAAAAAGGATCATTTTAAAAGGATCAATAGTGCGGTGGTGGCGTCTCTTCTGACTGTGACGCAATATTAGACGGCTGCAAATCACTGAGTTTGTGTGCTAGCAGGCGCAATTGTTGTTGCAATTTGTCAATAAGAAATTGCTGTTCGATGATGGCTTGGTTCAAATCTTCGATGGTGCCTTCCTGAAAGGTGATTTTCACTTCCAATTCGGCAAGCTGTTGTTGTAATTCATTGAGTGACGGCATATTGATTTCGCAAAAAAGACCCATATATAAAAAATACACTTTAACCTATTCGGCATCAAATATATAGTATAAGATGATTTACCTAAACCACAGCAAACCAATTAAGAGGTAACAAACACATGTCAATCAAGAAAAAATTATCGATCGTCGCACTGTTGGTGGCAAGTGCGGTATCTGCTTCGGCTTTGGCAGCAGAGGGTGACAACTTAAAAAATCCTAAATTTGTTGAGGACTCTTCCTACGCCCTGGGTGTTTTAATGGGGAAAAATATCCAGCAAGTAGTTGAAACGCAAAAAGATTTTATTGTATATGACCAAGCGAAAATTATTGAAGGTCTGAATCAAACATTAGACGGCAAAAGTAAATTGGACGACAAGCAGTTAGAGCAGCAGTTGCGCCAGTTGGATCAGGAATTGGCAGCGGTAGTGGCAAAGCAAGAAGCACAGGACGCGAAAGATAATGCTGATAAAGGCGCTGAATTCCGCAAAGAATATGCCAAAAAAGATGGCGTTAAAAGTACCAAATCCGGTTTACTATACCGTGTTGAGGCGGGTGGAGCCGCAGGTGACAGTAAAGTTGAACCAACCGATACAGTGAAAGTGCACTATCAGGGCAAATTGATCAATGGGGAAGAGTTTGACAGTTCTTATAAACGTGGCGAGCCGATTGAATTTCAATTAAATCAATTGATTCCGGGCTGGATCGAAGGTATTCCGTTAATTAACAAAGGCGGTAAAATCGAACTGGTTATTCCACCGGAACTAGGCTATGGCGAGCACGCCACCGGCAATATCCCGCCTAACTCGACTTTAATTTTTAACATTGAATTACTTGATGTTAAAAAAGCCAACGCAGCAGGCAAAAAATAATAAACTCTCGACAGGATTACAGCAAAGTGCGGTAGTCCTGCTTTTATTTTCAGTTTTACTTAATTGATTACCGATAAATTTATGGTACAGGATACTCGACCTTTTACTGAACAAGATCACGCTATTTTGCAATCTTACCTTGCAGTGGTTGACGGTGTTGCAGCATTGATTGGCGAACATTGTGAAATTGTGCTGCACTCTTTGGAAGATTTGCAGCGTTCGGCGATTTATATTGCAAACGGTCATAATACTAACCGTAAAGTTGGCTCACCGATTACTGATTTGGCGCTGAGTTCGTTGCATCATATGCAGACTGATAATGTGTCTAAGCCCTATTTTACCAAGGCAAAAGGCAACCTTTTAATGAAGTCGGTGACCATTGCGATCCGCAACCGGGAAAAACGCATTATTGGCTTGTTGTGTATCAACATGAATCTGGATGCGCCACTATCGCAAGTGATCCATGCGCTGATTCCGACCGGCACCCAGCCGGAATTATCGGCGGCAGTCAATTTTGCCAATTCAGTGGAAGATCTGGTGTCACAGACGGTGGAGCGCACTATTGAAGAGATTAATGCCGATGCCAGTGTTGCCAATAACAGCAAAAATAAACAAATTGTGACTTCGCTATTTGAGAAAGGCATTTTCGATATTAAAGATGCGATTCACCAAGTTGCTGAACGATTAGACATCTCACGCCATACAGTTTACCTGTATATCCGGCAAATTAAGCAAGATGACAGCCCGGAAGTGTAAATGCGTTACGTATTACAAGTAACCCAACCGCTGTATGGTGGACAAGGATCAGCGTTGGCATTGCAGTTGGCACAAGCTTTGATCACAGCAGGGCATCAACTTGAACAGGTTTTCTTTTATGGCGACGGGGTTTATCACGGTAACGCCTTCACTTATCCGGCAAATGACGAGCCGAACCTGCTGCAAGCGTGGCAAACCTTGGCGCAGCAACATCAAGTGCGGTTAAATTTATGTGTGGCAGCCGCGCAACGGCGTGGCATTGTGGCGCCGCAAAGTGCGGTTGACGGCATACAAGATAATTTAGCCGCCGGATTTGAAATTGCCGGTCTAGGCGATTTCAGTCGTGCGGTCTTAGTCGCTGACAGGCTGGTGACAGTATGAAATTGGCATTTGTGTTTACTCAATCGCCATTTGCTTGTGCCGCCAGCAGAGAAGGGCTGGATGCCGTATTAGCCGCAAGTGCTTTTGTGGAAGCAGAGGATATCGGTGTATTTTTTATTGAAGATGGGGTGCTGAATCTCAGTTCAGCGTTGCAACCGCACTTGTTAATGCAAAAAGACAGCTCAGCAGCATTTAAGCTGTTGGAACTGTATGACATTGAACAACGCTATACTGCTGAAGAGGCTTGGTATAGTTTTGGCATGAATAGCCAAAACAGCTTAATTCAGACTCAGCTATTGCCTTTTAATGAACTCATGCAAAAGCTGGCAACCGCTGAAAAAGTGCTGACTTTTTAGAGAAAATAATGCTGTATACTTTCGCCGATGCAAGTTACGATTTGCGCTCATTCGAACAATATGCTCAAGTGGCGAGCAGTAGTGATGCCTTTCTTTTTTGGCAAGACGGCGTGTGGGCGTTGTTTAAATATGCTTCAGTTTTGGCGGATTGCAACGCTGAGCTGTATGTATTACAGCAGGATTTGGAGGCACGTAATCTTTGCCTGACGCAGTTAGCACCAAATTTGAGCGTCGAGGCACTGAGTTTGGCTGATTGGGTAGTGCTGACTGAGCGTTACACCCCACAATTTACTCGTTGAAGCCACCATGCGAAGATTAAAGTGCGGTCTGAATCAATCTTCTTGTATTCTGAACAGAAAATAATCAGTGTCATTGTGCGCTAATCCTTGACATTCCCCCTTTCAACGTCTAAAATTCGGCGTCCACTCTATTATTGGGTGGATTTATCTTTTACATTCTTTTATGAATAATATTAATAAACTGGAGCTTTTTTAATGGCAACTATCAACCAGCTGGTACGCAAACCGCGCGTCAAGAAGGTTGTAAAAAGCAACGTTCCTGCTTTGGAAGCATGTCCGCAGAAACGTGGCGTGTGTACTCGCGTGTACACTACTACACCTAAAAAACCGAATTCCGCATTACGTAAAGTATGCCGTATTCGTTTAACTAACGGCTATGAAGTCACCTCTTATATCGGCGGCGAAGGCCACAACTTGCAAGAGCACTCCGTGGTATTGATTCGCGGCGGTCGTGTTAAAGACTTGCCGGGTGTGCGTTATCACACCGTACGCGGCGCATTAGACTGTGCAGGCGTTAAAGATCGTAAACAAGCGCGTTCAAAATACGGCGTTAAGCGTCCTAAATCTTAATGGAACTCCGTTAAGTAAGGCCAAACGTTCATATTTTTAAGCATAATATTAACCATAACTCCAGTCATAGAGTTTTGGGTAACCTGAAGAAAAACAACGGAGAAATGCCATGCCACGTCGTCGTGTAATTGGTCAACGCAAGATCCTTCCAGATCCTAAGTTCGGATCAGAATTACTTGCAAAATTTATCAATGTATTAATGGTAGATGGTAAAAAATCTATCGCCGAAAAAATCGTTTACAATGCCCTAGATACTTTAGCCCAACGTACCGGTAAAGATCATTTGGAAGCATTTGAAACCGCACTTGACAATGTTCGTCCAACCGTTGAGGTTAAATCTCGTCGTGTTGGTGGTTCAACTTACCAAGTGCCTGTAGAAGTACGTCCGGTGCGTCGCAATGCGTTAGGCATGCGTTGGATCGTAGATGCTGCGCGTAAGCGTGGTGACAAATCAATGGCGTTACGTTTAGCGAATGAATTGTCCGATGCTGCTGATAACAAAGGCGCAGCAGTTAAGAAACGTGAAGACGTTCATCGTATGGCGGAAGCCAACAAAGCGTTTGCACATTATCGTTGGTAATATCCCGATATTGTTGATTCGCATGGCAGGCTTGATTTTTTCAAGCCTGTTTCAAAAGAACATTTTTTTCAACGCCTAACGAGAGGAAATAATCGTGGCTAGAACAACTCCAATTGAGCGTTATCGTAATATCGGTATCAGTGCTCATATCGACGCAGGTAAAACAACGACGAGTGAACGTATTCTGTTCTATACCGGTGTCAGTCATAAAATTGGTGAGGTGCATGATGGTGCCGCTACCATGGACTGGATGGAACAAGAGCAAGAGCGTGGAATTACTATTACTTCTGCGGCTACAACGGCATTCTGGAGAGGAATGTCTAATCAGTTTGAACAACATCGTATTAATGTTATTGATACCCCAGGACACGTTGACTTCACTATCGAAGTAGAGCGTTCAATGCGTGTACTTGATGGTGCGGTAATGGTGTATTGTGCTGTGGGTGGCGTACAACCTCAGTCAGAAACTGTATGGCGTCAAGCAAACAAATATAAGGTTCCACGTATTGCTTTTGTTAATAAGATGGACCGTACCGGTGCTAACTTCCTGCGCGTGGTTGAACAAATTAAATCTCGTTTGGGCGGCAATGCTGTACCTTTGCAATTACCAGTCGGTGCTGAAGAGAACTTCAAAGGCGTGATCGACTTGGTGAAAATGAAAGCAATCAACTGGAACGAAGCCGATCAAGGTATGACCTTCACTTACGAAGACATCCCGGCTGAATTACAAGATTTAGCTGAAGAATGGCAACAAAATTTGATCGAATCCGCCGCTGAAGCTTCTGAAGAATTGATGGAAAAATATTTGGGCGGGGAAGAGCTGACTGAAGAAGAGATCAAATTCGGCTTACGTCAACGTGCATTGAACAGCGAAATTATTTTGGTTACTTGTGGTTCTGCGTTTAAAAACAAAGGCGTACAAGCGATGTTGGATGCGGTAATCGAATATTTACCAGCGCCGACGGATGTACCTGCGATTAAAGGCATCAACTTAGACGAAACCGAAGGTGAGCGTCATCCATCTGATGATGAGCCGTTCTCTGCATTGGCGTTTAAAATTGCGACTGACCCGTTTGTAGGAAACTTAACTTTCTTCCGTGTTTATTCCGGCGTGATCAACTCCGGTGATAGCGTGATGAACTCAGTGAAACAAAAACGTGAGCGTTTTGGCCGTATCGTTCAGATGCATGCTAACAAACGTGAAGAGATCAAAGAAGTTCGCGCGGGTGACATTGCTGCGGCAATCGGTTTGAAAGATGTGGGTACAGGTGATACATTGTGTGACCAAAATGCGCCAATTATCCTTGAGCGTATGGAATTCCCAGAGCCGGTTATTTCGGTTGCAGTTGAACCAAAAACCAAAGCTGACCAAGAAAAAATGGGTATCGCTCTGGGTCGTTTGGCACAAGAAGATCCTTCATTCCGTGTTCATACTGATGAAGAATCAGGTGAAACCATCATTTCCGGTATGGGTGAATTGCACTTGGATATCTTGGTTGACCGTATGCGTCGTGAGTTTAAAGTAGAAGCGAATATTGGTAAACCACAAGTTTCTTATCGTGAAACCATCCGTGACACGGTGAAAGATGTTGAAGGCAAGCATGCTAAACAATCTGGTGGTCGTGGTCAATATGGTCATGTGGTGATCGATTTGTATCCATTAGAGCCGGAAGGCCCAGGATATGAGTTCGTGAACGAAATCAAAGGTGGTGTGATTCCTGGTGAATACATCCCAGCGGTTGACAAAGGTATTCAGGAACAATTGAAATCTGGTCCATTAGCAGGTTATCCTGTTGTTGACCTGGGTGTGCGTTTGCACTTCGGTTCTTACCATGATGTTGACTCCTCTGAGTTGGCGTTTAAATTGGCAGCTTCATTAGCGTTCAAATCTGGCTATATGAAAGCGAAGCCAGTATTGCTTGAGCCGATCATGAAAGTTGAAGTAGAAACACCACCGGATTACGTTGGTGATGTTATCGGTGACTTGAGCCGTCGTCGTGCGTTGGTAAATGGTCAAGAAAGTAATGAATTTGTTGTAAAAATCAATGCCGAAGTTCCACTTTCGGAGATGTTTGGTTATGCAACAGACCTTCGTTCGCAAACCCAAGGTCGTGCTTCTTACTCAATGGAACCATTGAAGTATGCTGAAGCACCGACTAGCGTGGCAAATGCTGTAATTGAAGCGCGCAAAGCGAAGTAATTTATTAAACAAATCTACAAGCCTTTTGGCTTGTAGACTTTACATAAGGAAACTTAATCGTGTCTAAAGAAAAATTTGA
>NZ_VDHF01000049.1:0-9113 GCF_006228025.1 Testudinibacter crocodili | reverse complement strand
CGAAAAATAGTCTATAGCTCAAATTATAAACAGAGATCAACAGACCCTAAAACAAAGGGATTATTTTACTATTAGACAAATTTTACTATTACAAAATCTCTTTGGCTTTTGCTACCACATTTTCAACGGTAAAGCCGAACAGTTTGAACAGTTGATCTGCCGGAGCGGATTCGCCGAAGCTGTTCATACCGACAACACGACCGTTAAAGCCGACGTATTTGTACCAGAAATCGCTGATGCCGGCTTCGATTGCCACACGTTTGCTGACCGCACTTGGTAATACGGACTCACGGTAAGCTTGATCTTGAGCGTCAAACACATTGGTGGACGGCATCGAGACAACGCGTACTTTTTTACCTTCCGCATTCAACTGTTCAGCGGCTTTCACAGCCAACTCCACTTCTGAACCGGTTGCGATCAAAATTAAGTCCGGTGTGCCGTCGCAGTCTTTCAGCACATAGCCGCCACGGGCAACATCTGCCAATTGCTGCACGCTGCGATCCATTTGAGTCAGATTTTGCCGGGTGAAAATCATCGCACTCGGACCGTCTTTACGCTCAATCGCCGCTTGCCATGCGACTGCGGATTCGACTTGGTCACAAGGGCGCCAGGTTTGCAGATTTGGAATCAAACGTAATGCCGCAGTTTGTTCAACCGGTTGGTGAGTCGGACCGTCTTCGCCCAAACCGATGGAGTCGTGGGTGTAAACAAACAGTACACGCTGTTTCATCAACGCTGCCATGCGGATAGCATTGTGGGCATATTCCATAAACATCAGGAAAGTAGCACCGTAAGGAATAAAACCGCCGTGTAAGGCAATCCCGTTCATGATAGCCGACATGCCGAACTCACGCACGCCGTAGTTGATATAGTTGCCGTCGACGATATTGGCACGAATTGGCTTTGAACCAGACCACAAAGTTAAATTTGAACTGGCAAGGTCGGCAGAGCCACCCAACAATTCAGGCAGTAACGGTGCATAGGCTTCGATGGCGTTTTGTGAGGCTTTACGGCTGGCAATTGCCGCCGGATTAGCTTGTAATTTTTCGATAAAGGCTTGTGATTGTGCCGCCCAGTTTGCCGGCAATTCGCCGTTGACACGGCGCTTGAATTCGGCAGCTAATTCAGGATAAGCGGCTTGGTAAGCGGCGAATTTTTCATCCCAGGCTTTTTCGGCGGCTTGTCCTTTGGTTTTGGCATCCCATTCGGCGTAGATCTCGGCTGGAATTTCAAATGCCGCATGCGCCCAGTTTAATGCTTTACGGGTTAAAGCAATTTCGTCGTCGCCCAGCGGTGCCCCATGGCTGTCGTGGGAGTTGGATTTGTTCGGAGAGCCGTAACCGATAATGGTTTTGCAAATAATCAATGTCGGTTTTCCGCTTTCTGCTTTGGCTTGTTCAACCGCACTTTTAACTTGTGCCGTATCGTGTCCGTCGATTGCCGGAATCACTTGCCAGCCGTAGGCTTCAAAGCGTTTTTGGGTATCGTCGGTGAACCAGCCGTCAACGTGACCATCAATGGAGATGTTGTTGTCGTCATAAAACGCAATCAGTTTGCCTAAGCCTAAAGTTCCAGCCAAAGAACAGGCTTCATGGGAAATCCCTTCCATCAAACAGCCGTCACCTAAGAACACATAGGTGTGGTGATCGACGATGTTGTGACCGTCACGGTTAAATTGTCCGGCTAAGGTTTTTTCCGCAATTGCCATCCCGACGGCATTGGTGATGCCTTGTCCCAGCGGACCGGTGGTGGTTTCTACGCCGGGCGCATAGCCGTATTCAGGGTGTCCAGGGGTTTTGGAATGCAGTTGGCGGAACTGTTTTAAATCTTCGATGGACAAATCGTAGCCGCTTAAATGCAGCAAGCTATAAATCAACATCGAGCCGTGTCCGTTAGACAACACGAAGCGATCGCGGTTTGCCCAGTTCGGATTGGTTGGGTTATGTACCAAAAAATCGCGCCATAACACTTCGGCAATATCTGCCATGCCCATCGGGGCACCAGGGTGGCCGGATTTTGCTTTTTGTACTGCGTCCATGCTTAAAAAGCGGATCGCATTTGCCAATTCTTTGCGTGAAGCCATGTGATTCTCCTGTTCAAAATAGAAATAATTATTTGCTAAAAAATAGTGGTATGAGTTTACACCAATCCAATCATAAATGCTGAGAGATCATCTCAAGCGCTTAACTTTCAAAATTTTTTTGTGATCTTAATCACAAATATTTCTCATAGCTGAAGATTAATCGACAAACGAAAGTGCGGTTTGCACTACTTCTATGCCAGCATTTGGCTTATGCGCATTTTCGCTTAAATAGCGCCGCCACTGTTTTGCGCCTTTACAGCCCTGAAATGCACCGACCATATGGCGGCTGATATGGTTCAAATGGGTGCCTGCATGCAATTCTTTTTCGATATAAGGCAACATTTTTTCCACCGCTTGCCGTGGCGTGACGACCGCACTTTGCGGATCAAACAGCGCTTGGTCAACGTAACCAAGCAGACTTGGGTTTTGGTAGGCTTCGCGCCCGACCATCACGCCATCGACAAACTGCAAATGCTGTTGCATTTCATCAACGGTTTTAATGCCACCATTAATCATGATAGACAGTTGCGGAAAATCACGTTTCAATTGATAAACCCGTTGGTAATCCAATGGCGGAATCTCACGGTTTTGCTTCGGGCTTAAGCCGGATAGCCAGGCTTTGCGCGCATGAATGATAAACGCTTGGCAGCCTGCGTCAGCCAGCGTTTGTACAAAATCATACAGGAATGCATAGCTGTCAAATTCATCAATCCCAATACGGGTTTTCACCGTCACTGGAATTGAAACCGCACTTTGCATTTTGGCAATACATTCTGCGACCAGATCGGCTTTTGCCATCAAACAAGCACCGAAAAAGCCGTTTTGCACCCGATCGGACGGGCAGCCAACATTTAAGTTAATCTCATCATAGCCGTATTGTTCGGCTTTTTGCGCACAAAGCTGCAATTGCGCCGGATCGCTGCCGCCCAGTTGCAGCGCCAGCGGATGTTCGCCCGGATCGTACAGTAGATGATCATATTTGGCATGGATAATCGCACCGGTGGTGATCATCTCAGTGTAAAGCAAGGCATGCTGGCTAAACTGACGGTGAAAATAGCGGCAGTGGCGAGTGGTCCAGTCCAGCATCGGTGCAACCGAAAAGCGGCCACGAGAATGAGTTTTCATAGGCATAAGCATTAATTAATGTTGAGCGGGTTTGTTTCCGCATGTTGTGTTGAAATGGCACTGGGTTCTGAGATTACCTTTATGGCGCAGGAAAAACCGCACTTTGTTAATACTATTTTGCAGAGAGAGTGGGCTGGAAGCGCGCATAAGATTCAGATTGCCGTGTTTAAAAATATAAAGTTAAAAAATAATCGTTAAAAATAAAAGCTGAACGACAAAATTATAACGGAAAAGACGCGCAGAGAAACCCTTTGTGCCGAATTTCCTTTTCGGCGCATCGATCAACAATCCCATTTTGTTCGGAAATAACATACACTATACACAAATCAATGTTGGAAAAATAGACTATGAAAAAACGCCGCCGAATCGCTGATCAGACATTGCAGCAGAACAAAGCCAATAATAAATCCCAAAAAGGTGAAGTTAGAATTATCGCCGGGCTATGGCGTGGACGCAAATTACCGGTGTTGGACAGTCAAGGTTTGCGTCCGACCACCGATCGGATCAAAGAAACCCTGTTCAACTGGCTGATGCCGTATATTGTCGGTGCCCGTTGTCTGGACTGTTTTGCCGGTAGTGGTAGTTTGGGGTTTGAAGCTCTTTCGCGTCAGGCAAGTGCGGTGCAGTTTTTTGAGCAGGATAAAAGTGCGGTCAAACAGTTGCAGCAGAATTTGCAGCGTTTGGAGTCTCAGCGTGGCTTGATTACTCAGGGCGATACTTTGCAGCTGTTGGCGCAAGGCAATCCGCAGCTGCCGTTTGATATTGTGTTTTTGGATCCGCCATTTCAACAGCAATTGATTGCACCGACGATTGAACGGCTGCAAAGTAATGGCTGGCTAGCTGCGGGCGCTTTGGTTTATGTCGAAACTGAAAAGCAGTTGGCAACGCTGGAAGTGCCGGTGACGTGGCGCTTGTTAAAACAAAAAATCGGCGGTGAAGTCTGTTTTCGTTTGTATCAAACCGCTGATTGAACGACCGCTATCACAACAAAGTTGCTAAAATAGCGCAAAAAAAGGTGATTTAATTCATAAATTGTGATCAATGCCCAATTTTAATGTTTGTTTTCGAACATTGGATAGCAAAAAGTAGCACGGTAGGTTAAAATTCTCAATAGCAAATTTCGTATTCGAATTTTTATAGTGGGGATTTTTATGAACGCAACGTCTACTTGTCGTTCACATAGCGATGTGATCATTATCGGTGGCGGCGCGACCGGTGCGGGAATTGCCCGTGATTGCAGCTTGCGCGGACTGAGTGCGGTGTTGTTGGAACGGCGTGATATTGCCACCGGCGCCACTGGACGTAACCACGGTTTGCTGCACAGTGGTGGTCGTTATGCGGTGAATGATCCAGAATCGGCAAAAGAGTGTATTGACGAAAATAATATTCTAAAACGAATCGCCAGACACTGTATTGATGATTGCAAAGGGCTGTTTATCACCCTGCCGGAAGATGATTTAAGTTTTCAACAGCCGTTTTTGCAAGCCTGTGAACAAGCCGGGATTGATGCTTTACAAATTGAGCCGGCATTAGCACGTCGCTTGGAGCCATCGGTCAATCCGAATTTAATTGGCGCGATTGTGGTGCCGGATGGCAGCATTGACCCTTTCCGTTTAACTTCTGCCAATATGCTTGATGCCAAAGAGCGTGGCGCCCAAGTGTTCAGTTATTGCGAAGTGCGACAGTTGATCCGTGAAGGCAGTCGGATAATCGGCGTGAAAGCCTTTGATCATAAGCATAATATCGAGCGAGAATTTTTTGCGCCGGTGGTGATCAATGCCGCAGGGATTTGGGGGCAAGGCATTGCGGAATATGCCGATCTGAAAATTAAAATGTTCCCGGCAAAAGGGGCGTTGTTGGTAATGGGACACCGTTTAAACAGTATGGTGATCAACCGTTGCCGCAAGCCTGCCGATGCCGATATTCTGGTGCCGGGCGATACCATCAGCGTGATCGGCACCACATCCAGTCGGATTCCTTACGATCAAATTGATAATATGCAGGTGACACCGGAAGAGGTGGATATTTTGATCCGTGAAGGTGAGAAATTGGCGCCTAGCCTACGGCATACCCGCGTGTTGCGCGCTTATGCCGGGGTGCGTCCGCTGGTGGCAACCGACGATGACCCCTCGGGGCGTAATGTCAGCCGTGGCATTGTGTTGCTCGATCATGCGGAACGTGACGGTTTGGACGGCTTTATCACCATCACCGGCGGCAAATTGATCACCTATCGTTTGATGGCAGAATGGGCGACCGATCTTGCCTGTAAAAAACTCAACAAAACCGCACTTTGCAGCACCGCACAGCTTCCGCTGCCTGGTTCGAATGAAAGTGCGGTCGAAACGCATCAAAAAATCTTTTCACTGCCGACGCCACTGCGGGTTTCAGCGGTGTACCGTCACGGTTCTCGTGCCAGTGCCTTGTTGGAAAAAGAGCGCTTGGATCGCAGCCTGATCTGCGAATGTGAGGCGGTGACTGCCGGCGAAGTGCGGTATGCGGTTGATGAATTGAAAGTCAATAATCTGGTTGACTTGCGCCGCCGTACCCGAGTCGGCATGGGAACTTGCCAAGGTGAACTCTGTGCTTGCCGTGCCGCCGGGCTGATGGCACGCTTTAAAGTCGCCAATCCGCAGCAATCCACCCAGCAACTGGCCTCTTTTATGGAAGAGCGCTGGCGTGGGATTGAACCGATTGCTTGGGGAGATGCGTTGCGTGAAGCAGAATTTACCTCATGGGTTTATTACGGCTTACTGGGGTTGAATGATGTGTCGCTGCCGACACCCCAACAATTACAAGGAACCGACAACAATGAAGTTTGATAGCTTAATCATCGGCGGCGGCTTGGCAGGGTTAACTTGTGGTATCCGTCTGCAACAAAGCGGTCAGCGCTGTGCAATAGTCAGTAACGGACAGAGCGCACTGGATTTCTCTTCCGGTTCGCTAGATTTGTTAAACCGATTGCCAAACGGTGAAAATGTACAACATGCAGCGCAAGGATTAGTGCAACTGGCACAGCAACAGCCGCAGCATCCGTACAGTTTGTTAGGGGCGGAAACCGTGTTGGCAAAAGCGGCACAATTTGAACAGCTTGCTGCAGCGCTGAATTTAAACCTGATTCGTGGTGGACAGCACAATCATTTGCGCCTGACACCGTTGGGGGCATTGCGTCCGACCTGGCTTTCGCCTGCCAGCGTGCCGACCTTTGACTGGGCTGATAAAATCTTGTCGCCACAAAAAGTTGCGGTATTGGGCATCGAAGGCTTTAACGATTTTCAGCCGCAACTGCTGTGTGAAAATATGCAGCAGCTACCGCACTTTGAACTGTGGCGCATGCATTTTGATTATTTGCATATTCCGGAATTGGATCATTTGCGCAGTGATGCTCGTGAATTTCGCAGCATCAATATTTCACAGGCATTGGAGCATAAACTGAATTTTCAGCAGTTAGTTTCTGAGCTAAAAAAAGCAGCAAAGGGCGCGACCATGGCATTTTTGCCGGCCTGTTTCGGTTTAGATAACGATAATTTTTTACAACAGTTGCAGCAAGCTTGTGGCATTAAACTGTTTGAACTGCCTACGTTACCACCTTCACTACTGGGAATTCGCCAGCACCGCTTATTGCAAAAAGCCTTTGAACACGCAGGTGGGATTATGATGAAAGGCGACAGTGTACTGCGTGCTGAGATGCACGAAAACCGTGTAACCGCACTTTATACCCGTTTGAACGAAGAGGTGGCACTGAGTGCCGATCATTATGTGTTGGCAAGCGGCAGTTTTTTCAGTAACGGTTTGGTTGCTGAATTCGATCAGATTGTCGAACCAATTTTTGGGCTAGATCTGTTTAGCCAGCAGCAGCGCAGCCAGTGGACTCATCGTCGTTTTGCCTCTGCTCAGCCTTATCAACAGTTTGGTGCTAAAATTAATGTCCATTGCCAAGCGATGAAACAACAGACGGTGATCGATAATTTATATGCAATCGGCGCGGTGGTTGGCGGTTATGATGCGATTCACCAAGGTTGTGGTTCCGGCGTGGCGGTGGTGACGGCGTTGGCAGTGGCAGACCGAATTTTGCAGGAGAAAAGCGTATGAATTTACAGGAATTGATTCAACAGGCAGAGCGTACGCAAACCCAAATTCATCAAGACAACAGTTTTGAAAGTTGTATCAAATGCACTGCTTGTACTGCCGTTTGTCCGGTTTCACGCAATAATCCGTTCTATCCGGGGCCGAAACAGTCTGGCCCTGACGGCGAGCGCTTACGTTTGAAAAGTGCCGAATTTTACGATGAAGCGCTGAAGTATTGCACCAACTGCAAACGTTGCGAAGTTGCCTGCCCGTCCGATGTCAAAATCGGCGATATTATTGTGCGTGCCAGAAATCGTTACAGCAAAAAACAGGATAAACCGGCAATTCAAAAATTGCGTGATGCGGTGTTAAGCAACACCGATATTATGGGATCGCTTTCCACGCCGTTTGCACCGGTGGTCAATGCCTTGACTGGTTTGAAAGCCACTCGTTTCTTGTTGGATAAAACTCTGAAAGTGGCTAAACAGCGCAGCCTGCCCAAATATTCATTCGGCACTTTCCGTCAGTGGTATGGCAAGGTAGCTGAAAGGCAACAGCAATATCCAGAAAAAATCGGTTACTATCACGGCTGCTATGTCAATTACAACAATCCCACCTTGGGCAAAGAGCTGATTGAGGTGTTTAATGCGATGAATATCGGCGTGCTGTTGTTGGAAAAAGAGAAATGCTGTGGCGTGCCGTTGATGGTTAACGGCTTTCCGGAGCGGGCGAAAAAACAAGGTGAGTTTAATCTTCTGCAATTGGAGAAAGCCATTAGCGAACGCAAACTGGATATTGTCGGCACCTCTTCCACCTGCACCTTGACCCTGCGTGATGAGTATCAACATATTTTAGGTTTGGATAACCACAAAGTGCGGTCACATATCCAATTGGTGACACGCCATTTATACACCTTGTTGCAGCAAGGCAAAACGTTGCCGCTGAAACCACTGCCGCTGCGAGTGGCATATCATACCGCCTGCCATATGGAAAAGAGCGGTTGGGTGCCGTATACCATTGAAGTATTGCGAAAAATTCCGCAACTGGAGATCGTGATGCTGAATTCGCAATGCTGTGGTATTGCCGGCACTTACGGTTTCAAATCGGAAAATTATGACACGGCGCAAGCGATTGGCAACGGCTTGTTCCAGCAGATCGATCAGGGCGGGTTTGACTATATTGTTTCCGATTGTGAAACCTGCAAATGGCAAATTGATATGTCCACCAGCCGCCAATGCTTGCACCCGATTACCCTGTTGGCGATGGCGCTGGATAACTAGTTGGATAATGACAATGTGAGCGCTCGTTAAGAACAAAGTGCGGTATCCCACTGCACTTTGCGCAAAAATATGTTTTAATAGACAAATTAACTCATCTTACAACCGCTCTTTGTGCTATGAATAATATCGCCTTATCTTACCTTCTTAATTTGCTGGCGCGCCGTGATTACAGTGTGTATGAAATTCAACAGAAAATGCGGGCAAAAGCATTCAGTGAAGCAGAAATTGAAACAGTGATCGAACATTGTCAGCTTAAAGGCTGGCAAAGCGATCAGCGCTTTTGCCAACACTTTCTGCTGGCACGCAGCCGCAAAGGTTATGGCCCGTTGCGGATTCGGCAGGAGTTGCAGCAAAAAGGGATTGAAACAGCGCTGATTGCGCAACAACTGGCAACGGATCAGATTGACTGGTTTGCACTTGCCGAGCAGGTGTTTGCTAAAAAATATGGCGATCATACGCCAACAGAGTGGACGCCGGTACTGAAACAAAAGGCTTGGCGCTTTATGTTAAGCCGTGGTTTCCAAACCGATCATTTCTCGCATTTGTTGAAAATTGAGTGC